>JAPOWL010000361.1 GCA_026707615.1 Acidobacteriota bacterium
GCGCCGGCATCGACACCCTGCTCGACACGATCATCAGCGTCGAGGAGGTCAAGATCTTCAAGGTCAGCCCGCGCGTCTACAACCTGGGGGTCGAACGGCTGGGCGTCGACCGGTCGGCGCTCGGGTTCGTCTCGTCGAACGCCTGGGACGTCGCCGGCGCCGCCTCGGCCGGCCTGATCACGTTCTGGATCCAGCGCGCCGCCGCCGAACCCCCGGAGGAGCTCGGCTTCGACGCGCATCGCGTCGTCGCGGCGATCACCGACCTGGCGCCGCTCGTGGACGGCTAGGAGCTTGCGCCGCTGAAAGAAAATCGAAGATGACCAGACGAATGGTAACGGCGACGACGGCGTTGGGGCTGGCGGGGATTCTCGTGAGCGGAACGGCGGCGGCGCAGAGCGCGGCGGCCGGATCCGGCGCAGCGGCGGGCGACATCGCGATGGCGCAGATCGCGCTGGGCGATCTCACGTTCGACGTGCGGACGGCGGGGCCGGAAGACGGCGAGGTGGCGATCCTCCTCCACGGGTTCCCGCAGACCTCCTACGAGTGGCGGCACCAGATCCGGGCGCTGGCCGAGGCCGGGTTCCGGGTCGTGGCGCCCGATCAGCGCGGCTACTCGGCGGGGGCGCGGCCGACGGACACCGCGGACTACGCGCTGCCGCTCCTGGTCGAGGACGTCCTCGGACTCGCGGACGCGGTCGGCGCCGAGCGCTTCCACATCGTCGGCCACGACTGGGGCGCCATCGTGGCTTGGGCGGTGGCGGTTGCGGCGGCGGACCGGGTCATCACCGCGAACCCGGTTTCCGTTCCGCACCCGGACGCGTTCGCCCGCGTGCTGAGCGACCCGGAGTCGTGCCAGGTCGCGGCGTCTTCCTACTTCGACGTGTTCGTCCAGCCCGATTCGGAGGACGGCTTCCTCGCCAACGACGAGGCGTTGCTGCGCGGGCTCTACGCCGGAATGGGCGAGGACGCGGTCGCCGAGTACCTCCGCGTCCTCGGGTCCAAGCCGGCCCTGGGCGCCGCCCTCGACTGGTACCGCGCCAACATCGGCGATCGCAACCTGCAGCGTCCGGCGACCGGTGCGGTCACCGTGCCCACGATGTTCACCTGGAGCGACGGCGACACGGCGTTGTGCATCGACGGCGCGGTCCTCACCGCGGAGTACGTCGACGGACCGTACCGCTTCGAGGTCCTCGAGGGCATCGACCACTGGATTCCGGAGATGGCGGCCGAGAAGATGTCCGCGCTGCTCGTCGAGCACCTCACGGAGTACTCCGAGCGCTGAGTCGGTCCGCGTGGCGCTACCCGCGGCCGAAGACGATCCGTTCCTGGCGCAGCATGCGCGCCGTGAGGCCGAAGAAGGCGGCGCCGAGCGCGGTGGTGGCGACGGTCGAGAGGGCCAGGTTCAGCGCCGTCACCGGCTCGCCGCCCATGACGTCGATCAGCAGGAGCTGGTGCGACAGGGCGGGGACGAGCATCATCCAGACGGCAGGCTGGAGCGGGTAGACCTGCGCGACCATGCCCGGGATCATGGGCACGAAGATGAGCAGGTTGACGTAGGTCTGCGCCTCCTTGAAGCTGCGGGCGAAGGTGGCGACGAACATCTGCAGCGACGACGCGAAGAGCGCCATCGGACCGCAGGCGACCGCCATCAGCAGGAGCTGCTGCCCGCCGAGGCTGAGCTGCATCCCGAGCTCCTCGAGCGGCACGTAGCGCATCATGAACACGAACGCCGCCAGCGTCAGCCAGGCGGAGGCGAGGCTGAATACGGTCGTGGTGAGCCACTTGCCGGCCGTCAGCGCGCTGCGCGACACCGGGTTGACCAGCAGCGGCTCTAGCGACTGACGTTCCCGTTCTCCGGCCGTCGTGTCGATGGCGACGTTCAGCCCCCCGATGAACGACCCCAGGATGAGGAACATCGGCAGCATGGAGAAGAAGCGCGCCGCGGTCTGGGCCGGCGTCGCGAGGTCGAGGTCGTCGACGCGCACCGCCTGCATAACCCCCGGGCTGACGCCGCGCGCCAGCAGGCGCAGCAGGCCCACCTCGCTGCTGTAGCCGCGGAGCAGGTTGCGCGTGCGCCGGATGCTCGAGAGCGAGGCGGTCCGGGAGCTGTCGTGCACGATGCGCACGACGGCGGGCTCGACGGACCGGAACTGCTCCCCGTAGTCCTCGTCGATCACCAGCACCAGGTCGACGTCGCCGTCGCGCACGGCGGCGTCGGGGTCGGCGGGCGGGTCCTGGATGACGACCCCGCGCTCCTCGAGCCAGGCGACCAGGTTGGGCGCGCGGTCCTGGCCCACGATCGGCACCTCGAGCGGCCGTTCGGAGCCCTGCAGCCGGGCCACGGCGCCGAAGACGACCGTGATCATCAGCGGCATCAGGATGGGGTAGAGGAGCGCCGACAGGAGCGACCGCCGGTCTCGGAGGGCGTCGAGGACCTCCTTCCGGAAGACGGCGCGCAACTGGGCGCCGAAGCCCGGTTGCCGCGCGCTCACTGCAACCCCTCGTCGCTGCCGATGATCCGCACGAACGCCTCCTCGAGGTCGTCCTCGCCGGCCCGCTGGCAGAGCTCGTCCGGCGTGCCGTGGGCGACGGCCCGCCCCCGCGCGACGATCACGATCTCGTCGCAGAGGGCCGATACCTCCTGCATCACGTGGCTGGAGAAGAGGACGCACTTCCCGTCCGCCCGGAGCTGGCGGATGAGGTCCCGCATGGCCCGCGTGCTCATCACGTCGAGGCCCCGCGTCGGCTCGTCGAGCAGCAGGTTGGGTGGGTCGTGCACCAGCGCGCGCCCGACGGCCACCTTCATCCGCTCGCCGGTCGAGAAGCCCTCGACGCGGCGGTCGATGATCGCGCCCATGTCGAGGCGCGCCACCAGGCGCTCTATCGACGACGCGATGGCGTCGCCGTCGAGGCCGTGCAGCTCGCCGACGTAGCGCAGGTGCTCCCGGACCGTGAGCCGGACGTAGAGGCCGTGGGCGTCGGGCAGCACGCCGATGCGGCGCTGCACCGCCAGTGGTTCCGCCACGGCGTCGATGCCGTCGATCGTCGCCGCGCCGGCGTCCGGGCGCAGCAGCCCGTAGAGCGTGCGCAGGGTGGTCGTCTTCCCCGCGCCGTTCGGGCCGAGGAGCCCGGTGATGCGGCCGTCGGCCGCCGTGAAGCTGACGCCGTCGACGGCCACGACCTCCCCGAAGCGCCGTTCCAGGTTGCGGACCTCGATCATCGGGCGGGCTCGATCAGGCGGCGGCTCCGGCAGTCATCGGGCATCGGGCGTCGCTCGTCGGGGCGTCGGGCATCGAATCATCGGGCGCCGCTCGTCGTGGCGCCGAGTCGGGGCGTCGGGCATCGAATCATCGGGCATCGGGCATCGGGCATCGGGCATCGAGCATCGGGCGCCGGACTTCGGGCGTCGTCAGGGGTCGGTTCCGGCCGCGGAGAGCAGGAACGGAGGCCGCCGGAGTCGCTCGATGCAACTCACGTCGAGCCCGGCGTGGGTACCCGCATCGATGAACTCGGCGACGACGTCCCGGGTGCAGCCCCGCGGCAGGACACCGTGCCCGACCCCCGGCGCGACGACGTGGAGCGCATCGGTCAGCCCTGCCATCACCGTCTCCCCCCAATGGGGCGGGGTCACCGGATCGAGGTCGCCCGAGAGGAGCAGCGCCGGCGCGTCGGACCGGACCGGCTCGAAGTAGCTCGCCGGGAGCTCGGCGGCCGGCCAGACCGTGCAGGCGCCGGCCGTGACCTCCATCGACAGCCGGCCGAGCGTGCCGTCCCCGGCGAGGCGCTCGGCTTCGCCGGCCGGGAGGCGCGAGACGTCCTCGGCGCAGACGACCGAGAGGAACATCCCCAGGTTGATCGCCTCCCCGGTCTCGACCAGCGGCGTGAGCTGGGCCAGGAAGGGGGCGAAGTCGCCGGCCGCGGCTCGGACCACGGTCCAGGGCACGAGGCTCGACAGGGTGGTGCTGTAGAGCGCGGCGCGCAGGCCGCTGGCGAAGCCGAGAGCGCTCACTGCCAGCGAGAAGGGTTCCCCGGTTCGGGGGTGGATCGTTTCGAGCCGGCGCGGATCGGCCTCGAGCTCTTCGAGGACGGCCGCGAACGTCTGCGGCAGATCGGGGAACGCCTCGCGGCATCCGGCGTCGGCCGCGCAGTCGGCGAACAGCCGGTCGAGCGCCCGATGCGCGTCGGCGTTCATGTTCGACGGCAGGCGCATGGCGACGGGAGCCAGGCCGTCCAGCACCGCGGTCCGCACGCGCTCCGGATGGCGCCGCATGTAGACGAGGGCGGCGCGGGTGCCGTACGAGCCGCCGTACAGGTTGATCCGCTCGTAGCCGAGCGCGGCGCGCACGTCGTCGAGGTCGTCCATGGCGATCGGCGTCGTGTACTGCCGCGGGTCGGCCGCCGTCTCCACCTCCGCCAGGCACTCCTGCAGCTCGTCGAGCGGCAGCGCGTCGATCTGCAGCGATTCACCGACCGCCTCCTCGTCCGAGGCGCTCTCGAAGAACCCGCAGCGCATCCGGCCGGAGCCGCCGGTGCCCCGCTGGTCGACGAAGACCAGGTCGCGCGACCGCCGCACGTCGGCAAAGAGCGGCAGCGTCGGCCCCGCCAGCTCGGTGGCGGCCTGACCGGGGCCTCCGGCGAGGAAGAACAGCGCATCGGGCTGGGCGTTGTCGGAGACGGCCGGAATCACGACGATCTCGAGGTCGATCGTGCGCCCCGAGGCGGCCGCGCGGTCCTCGAAGACGGCGAGCGACCCGCATCGCGCCGGAACGGAGACGCCGTCGAGCCGGCAGTCGTCGAGCTCGAGCCCCGGCTGGGCGGACGCGCCGCCCGCTGCGAGCGCGGCGACGAGCGTCAGGGCCGGGAGGGTGTGCAGAGCTGGGCCGCGGGGGAGTCCTGCCACAGTCACCGTCCGTAGAGTATACGGAGCCGGGCCCGCCGCGTTCTCGCTGCGGTGGTCCGGCTCACTCTGTTGCGTTCTCCGGCGCAAGCTTCTACGCTGCACACGTGGAGGCGCTGACACCTTGGCTCACACCGGCTCTGGTGGTTGCCCTGTTCGCATGGCTGCGGCACGACATGAGCGAGTTGCGGCGTGACGTGAACAAGCGATTCGACGACGTGAACAAGCGATTCGACGACGTGAACAAGCGATTCGACGCCGTCATCCGCGAGATGGCCGACCTGCGCGAGCGGATGGCCAGACTCGAAGGCTCGCTCGACGGTTTCCTCGCCGGCCGTCGCGATCGCGACGTGGCCTGACCGGACCGGCGCGACCCGGCCGCTCTCTGGCGGGGCGGGACTCCGCGCCGTGGAACGGCGACGATTCCTCGAGGTCGGTTGGGGCGCCGGGCGGAGCCGTCAGGAGACGAGTGACGGCCCCCCGGGGCGCGCCGGAGAATCGTCGCGGGAGGAGTTCATGCAACCCATCGCAATCCGCGTCTCGGCCGTGCTCCTGGCCGCGGCAGTCGTTCCGGCGGTGGCGCGGGCCGAGCACTGGCCGGCCTGGCGGGGACCCACGGGCGACGGCGTGAGCACCGAGACGAACCTGCCCGTCGAGTGGGACACGGAGCGGAACGTCGCCTGGAAGCTCGCGATGCCGGCCTGGTCGGGGTCGACGCCGATCGTCTGGGGCGACCGGATCTTCCTCAACGTGGCCGTCGACGACGACAACATCGAGCTCTGGAGCCTCGACCGGGACACGGGCGAGCCGCTCTGGAAGCGACACCTCAGCGACGGGAACCGCCGCCTGCGGAAACAGAACCTGTCGTCGCCGTCGCCCGTGACCGACGGCGAGCGGGTGTGGGTCATGACCGGCACGGGCATCCTCAAGGCGTTCGACTTCGACGGCACCGAGCTCTGGATGCGCGACATCCCGGCGTCGTACGGCCCGTTCGGGCTGAACTGGGGCTACGCCTCGTCGCCCCTCCTGGACGGCCCGGCGCTCTACGTGCAGGTGCTGCATGGGATGCGCACGGACGATCCGTCGTACGTGCTGCGGATCGACCGCGACACGGGCGAGACGGTCTGGCGGGTCGAGCGGCCGACGGAGGCGGTTCGGGAGTCCCCGGACTCCTACACGACGCCTGCGCTCCTCGAGTACGACGGCGTGAAGGAGATCGTCATCACCGGCGGCGACGCCGTCACGGGGCACGACCCCGGGACCGGCCGCGAGCTGTGGCGCGCAGACGGGCTGAACCCCACGCGCCAGCGCGACTACCGCATCGTTGCGTCGCCGCTCGTCCGCGACGGGCTCATCTACGCGCCGACGCGGGTCCGGCCGCTGCTGGCCCTCAGGCCGGGCGGACGGGGCGACGTCCTCGACAGCCACGTCGTCTGGTCGACCGACAACGGCCCCGACGTCCCGACGCCCGTGACCGACGGGGAGTACTTCTACGTGGTCAACGACCGCGGGATCGTCTTCGTCTCCGACGCCAAGACCGGAGAGCCGGTGTACGGCCCGGAGCGGATCCGACGCGGCACCTACAGCGCGTCGCCGGTCCTGGCCGACGGCCGCATCTACGTGACCAACGAGGACGGGGTCACAACGGTCCTCCGGGCCGGTCCCGAGTTCGAGGTGCTGGCCGAGAACGACTTCGACGACTACTGCCTCAGCTCGCCGGCGATCTCGGAGGGCCAGATCTTCATCCGGACCACCGGCCACCTCTACGCGATCGGCGAGCGCCGCCCGCCGGTAGTGGCGGAGGCGGCGTCGCCGGCACCGGCGGCGGCGACGGAGCCGCCGGCCGCCCTCGACGGAACGCGGGGCGCGACGGTGCGGACGGGTCTCGGCTTCGCCGTCCTTGCCGTCGTTGGCGTCGTCGTCGCTACGGCGATCGTCCTTGTAGCCTTCCGCTTCCGGAAAGGACCGAGTCGCCGGACGGGCCGAGCGGAGGCACCCCTGTAGAGACGACCCCCGCGATTGAGTCGCAGTCTCACCTCTCCGGGCGGCCGCGCTGTACGTTCGAGATGGCGGCGTTGCCGCGACAAGGGAGGAGGAGGCCGTGAAGGGACAAACGGAGATCATCGAGGGGCTGAACGGCGCCCTGACCATCGAGCTGACGGCGATCAACCAGTACTTCTGTCAGTCGAAGATGTGCGCGGACTGGGGATTCCACGACCTGGCGAAGAAGCACCACGAAGAGTCCATCGGCGAGATGAAGCACGCCGAGAAGCTGATCGAGCGGATCCTCTTCCTGGAGGGAATCCCCGAGATCGCCCGCTACGACGTCATCCGGGTCGGCACGGACGTGCGGGAGCAGTTCGAGAACGACCTGAAGCTCGAGATGAAGGGCGTCGCGGACTACAACGCGCTGGTCGAGTTGAGCGTAAGGCTGGGCGACAACGGCACACGCGAGCTCGTGGCCCCCATCCTGGTCGAGTCCGAAGAGCACGTCGACTGGCTGGAGACGCAGCTCTTCCGCATCGAGAAGGTCGGCATCCAGAACTACCTGGCGGAGCAGATGGGCGGGCACGACGGCTGAGCGCGCGCGTCGAGGTAGCGCTGCAGCACCGGGTGGCAGGCCGTGCAGCCGTCGCCGGCGCCGATGGAGCGCCGGAGGTCGCGGAGCGTGCGGATGCCCGGATGCGACAGCGTTCCGAGCAACTCGCGCTCCGTGATCCGCAGGCAGGTGCAGACGAAGCCGGTCGCTCCGGCGGTCGGCCGCACGCTCTCGGCAGGCATCGCCAACGGCATCGCGCGATCCTATCCCGTCCGAGATTGAGACGCAATCTCATCCCGCGGTCTCCGTCCAACCGCACCCGGAACCGCCACCGTCGCTCGTCGCAAGGCGCCCGCCCCGGGCGGGGCGGGAAGCGGGCCGGATGCGCGACATCTCCTGCTATTCTGGAGATTCGGGCATCGGCGAGCAGGAGGGAACCATGATGGCGCGAGGCTTGGCGGGAATCGTCCTTCTGGCCTTCCTGGGTTCGGCGCCGCTCGCCGCGGCGCAATCCGGCCGCGTCGCCGGTGACGTCGTCGACGAGACCGGGGGGGCTCTCCCCGGGGCCACGGTGACGCTGACCGGTCCCGGTCTGGCGCGCGTCGTGCAGACGGACGGAGCCGGGGCGTTCATCCTCGACGGGTTGCCGGCAGGGACGTACACGCTGACGGCCGAGTTGTCCGGCTTCTCGCCCGGGACGCAGGAGGTGGTCGTAGCGGATGACCCCGTCGACCTCGGGCGCATCACGCTGGGGATCGCGAGCTTCGGGGACACGGTGGTCGTGACCGCCTCGCGCAGCGAGGTCCGGCTGGTCGACGCGCCGGTCACGACGTCGGTCATCTCGTCCGACACGCTGGAGGCGTCGCCGGCCACCAATTACGGGGACGTGCTGCGCACCGTGCCCGGCGTCAACGTGGTCCAGCTCTCGGCCCGCGACGTCAACGTGACCAGCCGCCAGGCGACGGGGGCGGTGGCCAACTCGCAGCTCGTCCTGATGGACGGACGGAGCGTCTATCTCGACTTCTTCGGGCTGGTGCTGTGGGATCTCCTCCCCGCCAACACGGACGACATCGAGCAGATAGAGGTGGTGCGCGGCCCGGCCTCCGCGACGTGGGGCGCCAACGCCATGACCGGCGCCGTCAACATCCTCACCAAGTCGCCGCGGGAGTCGGTGGGCACGACGGTGACCTTCACCGGCGGAGTGATCGATCGGGACGCGGGGTCGACCGCGGGGCGGAGCCCGGGGACGCTCTTCGGGGCCAACGCGACGGTCACGCGGGCGCCGACGGACCGGCTTGCGTATCGCGTCAGCGCCGGCTATTTCACGTCGGACGCGTTCCCGCGCCCGACCGGCCGCATCCCCGTGATCTTCGACCCCCGCGAGCCCGGGCGGCTGGTCGGGGGCGCGTACTATCCCACGGACGCGCCGGGCGCGTTCGGGGCGGCCGCGTTCGCCAACCGCGGCACGAGCCAGCCCAAGTTCGACGTGCGCGTCGATCAGGAGCTGACGAACGGGCGCCTGACCTACGCGGCCGGGGTGGCGGGCACCGAGGGCATCGTGCACTCGGGGGTCGGGCCGTTCGACATCCAGCCCGGCTCCTACCTCGGCTATGGCAGGGTGAACTACACGCGGGGGGATTTCCACGCTCAGGTCTTCGCGAACTTCCTGCGGGGGGACGCGCCGAACCTGCTGCTGCCCGACCCGGCCACGGGGCAGCCGGTGCAGCTTGGCTTCCGCACCGACACGTTCGACGCCGAGATGGGCCATTCCACCTTCCTCGGCGACCGGCACCTGCTGACCTACGGCGGGAACGTCCGCCAGAACAGCTTCGACATCACCATCGCGCCCCTGGCGGAGGACCGCCTGGAGGCGGGGGCCTACCTGCAGGACGAGATCTTCCTCGACCCGTTCCGCTTCGTGCTCGGCGGTCGGGTCGACAAGTTCGGCAACCTCGCCACTCCCACCTTCTCGCCGCGGCTCGCGTTCATCATCAAGCCGAGCCCCGACCAGTCGCTGACCTTCTCCTACAACCGGGCCTTCCGGGGCCCCTCGATCATCAACAACTTCCTGGAGATGAACATCCTCAACCCGGTGGACCTGAGCGCCCTGGCGCCCTTCGTGCCGGCGACGCTCCGCCCGGTCATCGGCCCGCGCCTGGCGCAGCCGTTCCCGCTCGTGGTCCGGGCCGCGGGCAGCGACCGTCCGATCGGGGAGACGGAGCGCCGTCCACTCCAGGAGGAGTCGCTCACGGCGTACGAGGTGAGCTACACCGGGACGTTGTGGCCGGGAGGGACGATCGGAGCGGCGGCCTACCTCAACCGGCGGGACGATCCGATCAACTTCGTCCCGGTGGCGTCCGACGTCGACCCCTACACGCCGCAGAACCTGCCGCCCGGGTGGGCCGCCTACCTCGGCGCGGACCAGCTCCCGGCGCCGCTGGCGGCCCAGGTGCCGGGCCTCCTGCTGCAGCAGATGGCCCAGTTCGGCATCTTTCTGCCGCGGACGGCGTTCACGTACTTCAATCTCGGACCTACCCGCCAGGTCGGCGCCGAGCTGTGGTGGGACCAGCGCTTCTCGCGTTCGGCCTCGGCCTGGATCAACTACTCGTGGCAGGGGGAGCCGGAGATCCTGGAGTCCGACAATCCCTACCTCCCGGAGGAGCTCACGCTGCCCCCGACGCATCGCGGAAACGCGGGCATCTCCTGGAACGGACCCCGCTACATCGCGAGCGCCTCGGTCAGTGCGGCGACCGACGCGTTCTGGAGCGATGTCCTGACGCGCGAGTACCACGGCTACTCCAGCGGCTATACGATGGTGAACGGGAGCGTCGGGATGCGCTGGCAGGACGGGGCCATCACGACGGTCCTGAAGGGGACGAACCTGCTGAACCGGCACATCAAGCAGCACATCTTCGGCGACATCCTGAGGCGGACGGTGCTGCTCGAGGTGCGCTTCCGCCTCTAGGAGCTTGCGCCGCAGATCGGGCGACGCCAGAGTCTCGCGCCGGCGCCGACCCCAACGAGTCTGCAGGGTAGCGGTAGCGACTCCGAGTCCCGGGGCGCACCGCGATCGAGCGAGTTGCGATGTCGGCGAAACGTGCCCGTCCCTCGGCGGCGGACTTCGCCGCGGCCGTCGGTGCGCGGCTGCGCCGGGCCGGCGTCCAGGAGCGCGCCGAGGGCGAGAAGCGCTACCTCAAGAGCGACCTGACCTTCTACGGCGTCGGTCGGCCGGGCATCCGGCAGATCGTGGGCGCCGTACTGGAAGAGCGAGCGGGCTCGACGGAGCGCGCGGAATCCGCAGGGCCGGCGCGCCTGCTGGACCGGCGTCGGGCGCTCGCGGCCGCGCGCGCGCTCTGGGCGCCGCCGGTGCACGAGCGGCGTTGCGCCGCCATCGATCTCCTGGATCGGCACACCGCGCTGCTGCAACCGGCCGATCTGGCCCTCGTTGAGCGCTTCATCCGGCAGTCGGGCACCTGGGCGCTCGTCGACTGGCTCGCCATCCCGGTCGCCGGCGCGCTCGTGGAGCGCCTGCCGGAGCTCGGGTCGGCGCTCGATCGCTGGGCCGGCGACCCGGACTTCTGGGTGCGCCGCTCGGCGCTGCTGGCGCTGCTTCCGCCCCTCCGCCGCGGCGGAGGTGACTTCCCGCGCTTCAGCCGCTACGCCGACGCGATGCTCGACGAGCGCGAGTTCTTCATCCGCAAGGCGATCGGCTGGGTGCTGCGCGAGCTGGGGAAGAAGCGCCCGGCGCTCGTCGTCGACTGGCTGCTGCCGCGCGCCGGACGCGCGTCCGGGGTGACCCGGCGCGAGGCGGTCAAGTACCTCCCGGCCCAGGACCGCGACCGGATACTCCGAGCCGCCGGCGCCCCCTGACGGCGCGCTCGGAGCCCGCGCTTGCGCGAAGCACCCACGCCCGTGCCTACGGCGCAGACTTCTGCGATGCGAGTGCGGACTGCCGGAAGCCGTCGAGGCCGGCGAACCGGGCCCGGTCGCCCAGGTCGTGCTCGATGCGCAGTAGGCGGTTGAACTTCGCCGTCCGCTCGCCGCGGCAGCCGGAGCCGGTCTTGATGTGGCCGCAGCCGGTGGCGACGGCGAGATCGGCAATGAAGGTGTCCTCGGTCTCGCCGGAGCGGTGCGACATGTAGGCGCCGTAGCCGTGCCGCTGCGCGAGGCGGACGGTCTCCAGCGTCTCGGAGACGGTGCCGATCTGGTTCAGCTTGACCAGGATGGAGTTCCCGACGCCGCGGTCTATGGCATCCTGGAGGATGCGCGGGTTGGTGCAGAAGATGTCGTCGCCCACCAGCTCGATGCGCGCTCCGAGCGCGCGCGTCAGCTCGCCCCAGCCGTCCCAGTCGTTCTCGGCCAGCGCGTCCTCGATCAGCACGATCGGGTAGCGGTCGATCCAGGAGCCCCACAGCTCGATCATCTCGGCCGTCGAGCGGCGGGACTGGTCCGACTTGAACGCCACGTAGCCGCCGTCGCGCCACATCTCGCTCGTCGCCGGGTCGAGGCAGAGGGCGATGTCGGCCGCGGGCCGGTAGCCGGCCGCCTCGATGGCCTCGAGGATCAGCTCGACCGCCTCCTCGTTGGTCGCGAGGTCGGGGGCGAACCCGCCCTCGTCGCCGATGCCGGTCGACTTGCCGCGCTGCTTGAGCAGCGCGCGGAGGGCGTGGAACGCCTCGATCCCCATGCGCAGCGCCTCGGCGAACGTGGGCGCGTTGTGCGGCGCGATCTTGAACTCCTGGAAGTCCACGGTGTTGTCGGCGTGCCGGCCACCGTTGATGACGTTGAGGCACGGGACGGGGAGGATCGCGGCGTCGCCGCCGCCGAGGTGGCGGTAGAGCGGCACCCGGGTCGCCGCCGCGGCCGCCCGCGCGGCCGCCATCGAGACTCCGAGGATGGCGTTGGCGCCGAGCCGCGACTTGTTCGGCGTGCCGTCGAGCTCGATCATCCGCCGGTCCAGACCGTCCTGGTCGGTGGCATCGAACCCGGCGAGCGCCCGGCCGATCTCGCCGTTGACGTTGGCCACGGCCCTCCGGACGCCCTTGCCGCCGTAGCGCTCCCCGCCGTCCCGGAGCTCCGTCGCCTCGCGTTCCCCGGTCGACGCGCCGGACGGGACCCGCGCTTCGGCCACCGTGCCGTCCTCGAGGTGGACACGGGCCTCGACGGTCGGGTTGCCCCGGGAATCGATGACCTCCAATGCGTCGATCGCCCGAATCTTCATGTCGTCTCTCTCAGACCGCCCCGCGTTCCCGGAACGCGCGGATCTCCTTGTCCGTGTAGCCCGCCTCGCGCAGCACGTCGTCGGTCTGCTCGCCGAGGAGCGGGGGCGCCGTCCGGATGCGCGCCGGCGTGTCGCCGAGCTCGATCGGCTGGCCAATCATCTTCAGGTCGCCGGCGGTCGGGTGCGGTCGCTCCACGACCTTGCCGCGTTCGGTGAGCTGCGGGTTGGTGCAGACCTCGGCGACGTTGCGGATGCGGCCGCACGGCACGCCGGCCGCGCCGAGCAGGCCGATCCAGTCCTCGACGGTGCGCTCGGCGGTCAGCGCCTCGATCAGGGGGACGAGCTCCGCGCGATGCCGCACCCGCTCGGGGGCGGTCGCGAAGCGCGGGTCGTCCCGGAGGTCCGGCCGCTCGACGGCGTCGCAGTACCGCCGCCACAGGGCGTCGTTGGCGATGCCCAGGTTGATCCACCCGTCGGCGGCGCGCAGCGTCTGGTAGGGGGCGACCGACGGGTGGTCGTTGCCGCGTCGGGTCGGAGCCTGTCCGGTGGCGAAGTAGTTGCCGGTGTTGTAGGTGAGGAGCGACACGACGGCGTCGAGCATCGCCACGCGCACGTGCTGTCCGCGTCCGGTCGTCTGCCGGGCGTAGAGCGCGAGCAGGATGCCCTGCGCCGCCATCATTCCGGAGGTCAGGTCGGCGATGGAGGTCCCGACGCGCGTCGGCGGGCCGTCCGGCTCGCCCGTGAGGTCCATCAGGCCCGATTCGCCCTGCACGATCAGGTCGTAGCCGGGCCGCGCGGCATCGGGGCCGGTGTCCCCGAACCCGGAGATCGAGCAGTAGACGAGCCGGGGGTGGCGCGCGGCGAGC
The DNA here is from genome assembly GCA_026707615.1 of Acidobacteriota bacterium. GTDB lineage: Bacteria > Acidobacteriota > Vicinamibacteria > Vicinamibacterales > UBA8438 > JAGWAJ01. Next base: position 13,524 of record JAPOWL010000361.1, read on the forward strand.
ACGTCATAGCCGAGGCCGAGCCTCTCCACCGCGCCGGGGCGGAAGTTCTGGACCAGCACGTCCGCGCCCGCGATCAGCCGCTCGAGGATGGCGCGGCCTTCGTCGCACTTGAGATTGACGGTGCAGCTCCGCTTGTTGCGGTTGATCGACAGGAAGTAGGGCGACTCGCCGCCGAGGAACGGCGGCCCGAAGGCGCGCGACTCGTCGCCCCGCCCCGGCTCCTCGATCTTGATGACGTCGGCCCCCATGTCGGCGAGCGTCATCGTGCAGTAGGGCCCCGAGACCACGCGGCTCAGGTCGACCACGCGGATGCCGTCGAGCGGGCTCATCACGCGCCGAGTCTGCGCCACGGATGGGCGGCGCGGGAGGCCACGAGCCCGCGCGGACACCCGACGCGCCCGTGAGGGCGCACCCGATCATCCCCGCACGTGAGCCCGGCGGCGACTGGAGTGATGGCGGCTGGTGTGATGGCGGCGGCCGATGTCATGCCGGTGGCCGGTTGTAGAGGACAATCGCCGCGCCCGCCGCCGTGATGAGGAACCCGAGGTAGAGCATCGGGCTCGGGGCCTCCTTGGGCGGGTGGAGCACCATCGAGACGAGGACGTTGATGAGCGGCGCGCCTCCGAAGACGAGCGGCATGACGTAGAGCGGACGGCCGCCGGTGATGAACGAGAACGTGATGCACGCCGCGCCGATGGCCCCGAGCGCGCCGGCGCCGATGGCCCACGTCGTCCCCGACGCGTTGAAGCCGCTCGCGCCGAGCTGCCCCTGGCTGCCGAGGGTGATGACCGGGATCACGACCGCGATCAGGAAGTAGGCGATACCGACGCAGAGCAGGGCGCGCAGGCCGCTGCCGAGCTGCGCCTGGCCGGTGTGCAGGGTGGCGCCGTAGGCGCCCCACGACAGGGCTGCTCCGAGCACGAACAACGTCCACGTCATGCGACTGATCTCCTTGGATGGCCTGGAAACGGGGTCGCCGGCCCCTGCCGGGACCGCTGGCGCCAGTATTGTCCGGTGCGTGGCGCCCGGCTGACAAGGCCGCGCCCCGGCGTCCTGCGCCCCTCGCCGGCGCCGGGGGCCGAAGCCGGCCGGCGCGGCCCGGGCCGGGATGAGCGGGCGGGCATTCCGGCGGACCCGTCGCCTCGCTGCCGCTCCCGATGGCGGGCGGCGCCGGGGCGGCCGGTGTATTCTTGCCCGGCATCAGCCCGCGCAAGCCCATGAGGAACTGGTTGCTCGCCGCCGCCGTCGCCGCGCTCTACCTGCTGCACCAGGACGTCTGGTTCTGGGATTCGGCGCGGCCGCTCGTGTTCGGATTCCTCCCCATCGGGCTCTTCTACCACGGGGTCTACTCGCTCGCCGTGGCCGGGCTGATGTGGGCGCTGGTGCGCTACGCTTGGCCCGCGCACCTGGAGGCGCAGCTGGAGGCGGGCGATGCGGCCGACGAGGAGCCGCCGGAGGAGGCGCGCACGTGATCCCCGCGCTGGTGGTCTTCCTGTATCTCTGCGTCGTCCTCTACATCGGCATCTTCGCGTTCCGGCGTCCGGGGGGCGGCGGCGCCGAGGGCTACTTCCTCGCCAACCGCTCGCTCGGCCAGTACGTCTTCCTGCTGTCGCTCTTCGGCACCAACATGACGGCGTTCACCATCCTCGGGTCGGCCGGCCACGCGTTCGCGAACGGCGTGGTGACCTACGGCCTGATGGGGTCGTCGTCGGCGTTCCTGATTCCGATCACGCTCTACCTGTTCGGGACGCGCGTGTGGGCGCTCGGCAAGCGCCACGGCTTCATGACGCCGGTGCAGATGTACCGCGACCGATGGGAGTGCGGGCACATCGGAACCGCCATCTTCGCCGTCCAGGCGACGCTGCTCGTGCCCTACATCGTGATCGCGGTGATGGGGGGCGGCACCGTGCTGAACGCGGTCAGCGGGGGCGTGGTGCCGTACTGGTTCGGGGGGCTGATCGTGGCCGCCGTCGTCATGAGCTACGTGTTCTTCGGCGGCATGCGGGGCACGGCGTGGGTCAACACGTTCCAGACCGTGCTGTTCCTCACGTTCGGGGCCGCCGCCATCCTCTTCATCGGCGTCAGCATCGGCGGGTTCCCGGCCGCGATGGAGCGCCTCGCGGGCAATCCCGAGTCGGCGCCGCTCCTGACGCGGGAGCAGATCTCGCCGCGGTTCTTCTTCAGCTACATGCTGATCCCGCTGTCGACGATCATGTTCCCGCACATCTCCATCTTCTGTCTCACCGCGCGCCGGATGGGGCAGTTCCGAAAGACGGTCATCTTCTACCCCCTCTGCATCCTGGCCATCTGGTTGCCCTGCACGTTCCTCGGCCTGGCCGCCAACGCGATGACCGACGTTCCGGGCATCGAGTCGAAGCTGGAGGCGCGGGCGGAGCTCGCGGCGGACCCGGGCGGGCGGACGCCGGCGGAGACGGCCGAGCTGCAGCGCGCGGCGGCCGGCGACGACGTCATCATCCTGATGCTGGAGCACTACGCGCCGCTGTGGCTGGCGGGGCTGCTCGGCGCGGGCATCATGGCCGCGGTGATGGCCAGCGACTCGCAGATCCTGGCCCTGTCGACGATGTTCACCGAGGACGTCTTCGCCTACTACGGCGGCAAGTCGCGCTTCGGCTCCGCGGTGCAGGTACAGACGGGGCGGCTGTTCGTGGTGCTGATCGCGCTCGTGGCCTACGCGATCGCGCTCCAGGCTCCGCCCGGCATCTTCGGCATCGCGGTGCAGTACGCCTTCTCCGGGTTCACGACGCTGCTGCCGCTGCTCGTGGCGGCGCTCTTCTGGCGGGGCAGCACGAAGTGGGGCGCGCTCGCCGTCGTGCTGTGGACGGCGGCGACGATGACGGCCGTGGCGATCCTGCAGGCGGTCGTTCCGGCGCCGCCGCCGGGCACCGTGGTCCCGATCTGGACCCTCGGCGGGCTGGACCTGATCACGCGCACGCCCGGCGGCACCGCGGTGCTCGGCTACATGCCCGTCCTGCCGATGCTCATCGGCTCGTCGCTGCTGATGTTCGTCGTGTCGCGGCTGACCCCGGGGCCGGGGGCGGCGACGCTGCGCCGCTACTTCCCGGCCGCCGCGGGCTGACGCGCTCGGCCCCGCCCGCAGCGTCGCTCAGGCGCCCCTACGGCCCGCAGCGCTCGCGCAGGGCGCCGCGGACGGCGCGTACTCGCCGCGGTAGCGGCCGGCGGCCTTCCAGCCAACGGCCGGGTTTCCGCGCAGGTCCGCGGCGAGCTCGGCTACCAGTCGTACGCCAGGGACGCGACGGCGCTCGTCCCCGGGCTGGAGTAGCGGTCGATGGCCGGGTCGCCGGGAAGGCGTCCCCGCACATTCCACCACTCGAAGTACCTTGCGTTCGTCAGATTGAGCAGCCCCAGACGCAGGGTGAGCGCGTCGCGGAGCGATGCGAAGCCCACGAGGTCGACGACCTGGTAGGCGTCGGGCGCGAACTGGTTGTCGCCGGCATCCGACTGGCCGTAGCCCTCCACCAGCCGCGCGGAGAGCTCCCCTCCCCAGCGGCCGCGGGGATGGACGTAGCGGATGCCGACCTGGCCCTCGCTCGGGGCGATGGAGCCGAGCGGCGCCTCGCCGAAGGGCGAGCCGGAGGCGGTGGTCGAGAGCGACACCCCGTCGATCCGCGCATAGCTGCCGCGCAGCATCAGGGTTCCGGTCAGGTAGGCCTCGCCGCGCACCTCGAGGCCCGCAATCTCCGCCCGCTCCACGTTGCGGCTCTGGAACTCGAGCAGCCGGGTCGCGGAATTGATGCCGACGCTGGCCAGCTCGATGAAGTCGTCGTAGCGGTTGACGAACGCGGTGACGTCGAGGCTCGCCCGCGCGAAGGCGGTGCGGACGCCGACCTCCAGGTTGTCGCTCTTCTCGGCCCGCAGGCTCGGGTTCGGCAGTGTCGTGTAGCCGGCGCTGAAGCTCGTGAAGCCGGTGTTGACGGTGCTGTACGGCGGCGCGCGGAACCCCGCCGCGTAGCGGGCGTGCACGGTGACGACGTCCGTCAGGCGCGCGGCGGCGCCCACCTTCGGGGATACGGCGTGCGCGGCGAAGTCCGCCGGCTCCGGGTTGAAGCTCGCCAGGAAGATCGGGTCGTCCTGGTCGGCGTCGAGCGTGAACCGGTCGTAGCGCACCCCCGGCACGAGCGTGAGCCGGCCGAGCTGGATCTCGCCCTGGACGTAGGATCCCGCCTCGACCACGTCGCTCTCGGGGAAGTACTTGGTCGGGTAGGTCTGCCGCGGCGGGATCTCGGCTCCGGTGGCGACGTCGATCTCGACGGCGTCGCGCAGGACGTCGAAGTGGTCGGTCTTGTAGCTGGCCCCGAACGTGAGCAGCATGCCGCCGTCGGCGTCCCCGAGCCGCCTCTGCGCCTGCACCGAGCCGCCGGCGCCCGCCTGGTCGAAGTCGACCGTGCCGTGCCGGGCCGCCTCGACCGGCGACCCGAAGCCGCGGATCGAGCGGCGGTCGTCGACCACCTGCGCGGTGTCGCTGCGCTGGCGGTGGACGCGCCAGGTGAGCAGATCGAGCCCGACGCGCCCCGCGAGCGTGTGATCGAGCGAGAGCCGGAGGCGGTCCTGGGTGTCGACTGCGTCGACGTCCTTGGTGTCGATGCCGATCGCGGGCCCGAACTCGACGAGGCCCTGCTGGGAGAGGACCTCGGTCTCGACGCGCGTGTCGTAGACCTCCGCCGCCGCCCGCAGCACGTTGCCGGGGGCGGCGGTGAACACGACCTTGGCCAGCGCCTGGGAGGCGGCGAGCTGCTGCGGGTTGGGCGCCGTGCGGGTGGCGTCCTGCGTGTGGACGGTCCCCTGGTTCCGAAGCTCCCCGCCGCGGGAAGTGCTGGCGAAGAGCGATGCCTGCAGCCGCTCCCCGCCCCCGGCCAGGGCCGCGTTGCCGCTCAGGGTGTCCGCGCGGCCGTCCCACGTGGTCTTGGCCCCGGCATGGAAGCGCCGGCCGCGGAGGTAGTCCGCGGGATCCTTCGTGAACAGCGAGACGACGCCGCCGAGCGCGTCGCTTCCGTAGAGGGCGGAATTCGCGCTGCGCACGATCTCGACCGACTTCAGGGCATCGACATCGAACGACACCTGGTGGACGTTGAACGGCCCGAAGTCGAACTGTTCCGACGTCTCGACGCCGTCGATGCGGGTGAGGACGCGATTCCCGCCGATTCCGCGGATGTTGAAGCCGTTGAGGCCCAGCCGGGTGACGTTGCTCTCGACGTAGACGCCCGGCTCGTACTTCACGAGGTCGGCCGCGTTCTGGATCAGTCGTTCCTGGATCGTCTCCTCATCGATGACCGAGACCACGCCCGGCGTCTCCCGCACGGGGGCTGGGCGAAGCGTCGCGGTGACGGTCACGGAATCGAGAAACGTCAGCGGATCGGTGGTCGAGACGGCGTCATCCGGTGGCGGAGCGTCCGGCGTCGGCGCGGCGGGGGGAGCATCGGCCGGTCGGGCGTCGCCGGTCTCCGTGCCGGTCCGGTCCTGCGCCCGCGCGCCCTGACGGGCGCGGTGGGAGTCTGCGCGGGCGCGAGCGTCGCGCGTCGCCGGTTCTGCGGCCCGGACTCCTGGGGCTCCGTCAGGCAGCGGGATGGTCAGGGAGACCGCGACCGCTGCGAGGCGGACCAGGCAAAGGCCGGGACGGCGCCGGGCACGGTGCGGCGCGTGCGGGCGGGCGGCGAGGTGCATGCTTCATGGTCCTACAGGTCGCCGCTGGTTGGCCAGACGACGCCGGCGCGACGTCGGAGTTGGCGCCGGCGTCGTCGGTCGCGTCGGCTAGTGAGTGGCGCACTGCCGGACCGCCTCGCGCGTGCCCAGGCGGACGTGAGCCTCGCCGACGAGCGCCGCGAGGCGGGAGAACTCCTCCGGCGTGAGCATGAGCGTGACGCGCTTCACCCGCAGGTGGAGCAGCCCGTGCCCGCACCGGTATACGGCCAGCTCGGATCGACCGGCCAGCGTTTCCGATTCGCACTCTTGATGCATCGTTCCGGTCCTTTCGCGCTCGCGCGCGCGGTGCGCGTGCTGGTGATTCCCGCCCCGACCGTCCGGGGCGGGCCGGCGCGGTGTCCCGCCGGACCTCGCCCCCGACCCGCAAACGGCCCGGCCGCGAATGGCTACCAGTCGTACCCCAGTGAGGCGACCAGGCTGATTCCCGGGCTCGAGTAGCGGTCGATGACCGGGTCGTCCGCCGGCCGTCCCCGCACGTTCCACCACTCGAAGTACTTGGCGTCGGTCAGGTTCAGCAGGCCGAGCCGGAACGTCAGGTCCTCCATGAGCGAGGCGAACCCGATGAGGTCGACGATCGCGTACCCGTCCGGCGAGAACTGATCCTCGTCGACCCCGTCTATTGCGACCTGCTGGTACGACTCGACCATGCGGACGGAGACCTCGCCGCCCCAGCGGCCGGAGGGCCGGACGTAGCGGAGACCGAGGACGCCCTCGTTCGGGGCGACGGATCCGAGCGGCGTCTCCTGCGCCAGCGGCGGCACCGTGACGTCCTTCGTGATGGCGACGCCGCGGATGTGGGCGTAGCTCCCGCGCAGGGTCACGCTGTCGCTGAGGTAGGCCTCGCCGCGCATCTCGACCCCCCTGATCTCCGCCTGCTCGAGGTTCTGGCTCTGGAACTCGAGCAGCCTCGTTCGGGGATTGAAGCCGAGGCTGGTCAGCTCGATGAAGTCGTCGTAGTAGTTGAGGAAGGTCGTCAGGTCGAAGCTGGCGCGGGCGAACGCGGAGCGGATGCCGACCTCGACGTTGTCGCTCGTCTCCGCGCGCAGCGCCGCATTCGGCAGCGTCGTGTAGCCGCCGCGGAAGTTCGTGAAGCCGGTGTTGATGTTGCTGTAGGGCGGCGCCCGGAAGCCGCCCGCATACTGCGCGTGCACGGTGACGACGTCGTTCAGGCGCGCCGCGATGCCGAACTTCGGCGAGACGGCGTCCGCCGAGAAGTCGGCGGGCACCGGGTTGAGGCTCGCCAGGAAGACGGAGTCGGCCTGGTCGGCGTCGAGGGTGAAGTGGTCGTAGCGCACGCCCGGCACCAGCGTGAGACGACCGAGCTGGATCTCGCCCTGCAGATACGCTCCGGCCTCGGCGACGTCGCTCTCCGGGAAGTACTTCGTGGGATAGATCAGCCGGGACGGGATCACGGCGCCGGAGCGAGCGTTGACCTCGCGCGCATCCCGCAGGACGTCGAAGTGATCCGTCTTGTAGGCGGCGCCGAAGCTGAACAGGACGCCGCCGTCCGGGTCGCCGAGCCACTTCTGACCCTGCGCCGAGGTGCCGTACCCGGCCTGGTCGAAGTCGACGGTGCCATGGCGCAGCGACCCCATCGGCGGCCCGAAGCCGAACGTCGTGCGGGCATCGTCGACGACCTGCGAGGTGTCGTTCCGTTGGCCGTAGATGCGCCACGAGAGCTGGTCGAAGCCGCCGCGGTCGACGAGCGTCTGGTCGATCGACAGCCGCAGCCGATCCTGGGTGTCGACCGCGTCGTAGTCCGTCGTGTCGATGCGGAACGTCGGGCTGAACTGCAAGGATCCCTGCTGCGACAGGACCGCCGTCTCGACGCGGGTGTCGTAGACCTCCGCGGAAGCCCGCAGCATGTTGCCGGGCGAGGCGTTGAAGACGATCTTGGCCAGCATCTGCGAGCCGACGAGGTCCTGGGGATTGGGCGCCGTCCGGGTGTCGTCGGCCGTCTCCACCGTCCCCTTGTTGCGGATTTCGTTGCCCCGGGTGGCGCTGGCGAACAGCGACGCCTGGAAGCGCTCGGTGCCGGCGGCGAGCGAGAGGTTGCCGCTCAACCCATCGGCGCGCCCGTCCCACGTCGTCTTGGCGCCGGCGTGGAAGCGCCGTCCCCGGAGGTAGTCGCCGGGGTCCTTCGTGAAGAGCGACACGACGCCGCCCAGGGCGTCGCTGCCGTAGAGGGCCGAGTTCGCGCTGCGGACGATCTCGACCGACTTCAGCGTGTCGACGTCGAGCGAGACCTGATGGACGTTGAAGGGCCCGAAGTCGAATTGCTCGGAGGTCTGGACGCCGTCTACCTGGGTCATCACCCGGTTGCCGCCGATGCCGCGGATGTTGAACCCGTTGAGGCCGAGGCGGGTCACGTTGTTCTCGACGTAGACGCCGGGCTCGTACTTGACGAGATCGGCCATGTTCTGCACGAGCCGTTCCTCGATGGCCACGTCGTCGATCACCGACACCATCCCGGGGGTATCGCGGACCGGCGCCGGCCGCAGGGTGGCGGTCACCGTCACGGAATCGAGAAAGGTGAGAGGGTCGTCCGGACCGCCGGTTGCCTGGCCGCCGGGGGATACCGGGTCGGTTGCCGCCTGGGCGCCAGCCGCCGTTTGGGCCGGCTCGGCCGGCTGCGCCAGCGCGGCCGGGGCCGACAGGGCGAGACCCAGCGCCGCGAAGGCTACGACCGCCGCCGAAGCCGCGTGGCGGCCCGCGGCGGTGCAGGGTGGGAACTGCATTGCCTATACTCCTCGGGGTTTCCGGCGCCGCACCATGCGGGGCCGGTGCTCACCGGGCGCCCCTGCGCGGTTCCTCAAGCCATCCGCGGGGGCGCCCGTCTTCCGTGTCGTTCTTCAGCGCGCAGGAAATGCGTGGAGGGCGGGGCCGCTCCGGCGGGCGCCGCTACCGCGCGGCCACCTGCATCAGCACCCACTCGGCCAGCCGCTCGTCCGGCAGCAGGGCCTGACGGGCCATGCGGTACGACAAGCCCTCGAGCCTCCGCCGGATGCCGACTTCGATGCCGCCGTAGGACAGGAGCAACGGTACGATGACCACCGAGCTCCCCTCATCGATGGCGGCCCCGACCACGGCGCGGAGCTCCTCGGTGGCCTGCTCGCGGACCGGTTCCGACGCGTCGTCCCGGACCGTCAGGTGCTCGATGCGGCTGAAGCCCGTACGGCTGCGCATTTCGTCGACCAGGACAGCCATGTGTCCCAGCCAGAGCTCGTTGTCCGCTTCCGAGCTCGGTCCGTGCGCCACCACCACGACGACCTCGTCTTCGGGGGCCTCGCTGACATCCAGGGCGCGGGAGATCAGGATCTCGGCGACGAGAGGGTGGCCGTCGAGGGCCCGTCCCACCGAGATCGGTACTCCCGGCTCCAGTGGCGAGGTCCAGTCGAAGCCGGTGTCGCTGGCCGCGTCGCCCTCCGACTCGCGCCGGGCGGCCATGCGGGCAAAGGCTTCCATCTGCGGCGGCGCTTCATCGCGGCTCCCCAGCAGGTACTCCGTGGCCCGCATCACGCTGCTGTGCGACGAGATGAACAGCGGAACCGCGACGATGCTCGTGACGTCGTGTTCCGCCAGCCGGCCCAGTGCTTCCTGGATGGTCCGCTTGTTCGCCATGCCGAACGCCACCTCGACAGGCACGCTCGAGGAGACACGATCCGCCAGGCCCAGGACTTCCTGATTCCAGTCGGCACGGCCGCCGTGAGCGAGCAGGAGGATGCCCTGGGCCCCGGCGACGCCGGGCGCCAGCAGCACGAGCAACAGGGCAGGCAGCAACCGCGTCCAAGCTCGTATCGCCACTGTTTTCCTCACCTCTCTCGTTCACGGGAGCGCCGCTGCGTGGGAGCCCGTGGGCGTGTGCACCCGACCGGTCCCCCCGACATGTCTTGAGAATGCGTCTCAGTATCAGCGCGCATTGTGACCCAGACCGCGCCCGTCGATCAAGCGCAAAGGGCGTGGCCGTCAGGTGTTCGGGGTAGCGCCTGACGAAGCCGGACGCCGCGGCGCCGGAGTCGGGGTGCCGCGGCGTCCGGTTTCCCCGCATGCCTGCGGCAGCACGAACGGCACGTCCGGAGCGGGGGTGACATTGGCCCGCACCACGCAGCCGAAGACCGTCGACAGCACCTCATCACGGAAGATCTCGGGGGGTGGGCCGACCCGGGCGATCCGGCCGGCGCTCATCAGGATGATTCGATCGGCGAAGCACGATGCGAGATTGAGATCGTGCAGCACGGCCACGACGGCAAGACCCTCCGCGACGTCCTTCCGGACCTCCCGCAGGATCGAGAGCTGGTGGGCAAGGTCGAGGTTGGACGTCGGCTCGTCCAGGAACAGGAGGGTCGTGCCGTCGTCGCGGCGCCAGTCGCCCAGCTGGGCGAAGGCCCGGGCCAGGTGCACGCGCTGGCGCTCGCCGCCGGAGAGGGCGGTGTAGCTCCGGCCGGCGAGATCGAGCAAGCCGACGCGCTCGAGCGCGGTGCGGCAGAGGGCGCGGGCGGGCCCGGGATCGTCGAGGCCGGGGACCGTCCGGCCGAGCAGCACGACTTCCTCGACCGTGAACGGGAAGGTCAGTTGCGCCGCCTGCGGGACGACTGCGCGGCGGAGGGCCAGTTCCCTGGCGGAGAACGCCCGCAACGGTCGGCCGTCCAACGTCAGGCGGCCTGCCGTCGGCCGCAGCTCGCCGGAGAGCATGCGCACCAGCGTGGTCTTGCCGGCGCCGTTCGGTCCGATGACGACGGTGAGGGAACCGGGTCTGACGTCGAGAGAGGCCTTCTCGACGAGCGCCCGGCCGCCGACCGCGTAACTGAGCGAGCGGGTTTGCAGCATGCGGTCCGGCCCCGGAGGTCAGATCCCGCGCCGGATTACCAGATGCAGGAACACCGGCGCGCCGATGGCGGCCATCACGATGCCGATCGGCAGCTCGGCCGGCTGCACGATGAGGCGCGCGATGACGTCGGCGGTCAGTACGATGACTCCGCCGAAGAGCGCGGAGGCCGGAAGGACGAAGCGGTGATCGGGGCCGGTGATCAAGCGCGCGAAGTGCGGCACGACGATGCCGACGAACCCGATCACGCCGGCCACGGCCACCGCCGCGCCGACCGCCGCCGCCGTCAGCGTCACCAGGATGCGCTTGGCTCGCTCGACGCTGACTCCGAGGTGGAAGGCCTCGGCTTCGCCGAGCACGAGGCCGTTGAGCGCCCGGACCATCGCGGGTGTGAACACGGCTAGCAGGAGCGCGAAGGGGACGATGGCGGTCACCTTGTCCCAGTTCGCGCCGCTCAGCGAGCCGAGGGACCAGAGAGTCAGGTCGCGCAGCTCGCGATCGTTGCTCACGTAGGCGATGAGGCCGGACCCGGCGTTGGCGAGGGCCCCGAACGCGATCCCGGCCAGAAGCAGCGTGCCGATCAGGAGGCCGCCGGAGCGGTTGGCCACGAGGACGAGGAGCAGCGTGGTCGCCAGCCCGCCCAGGAAGGCGGCCACGGGCAACGCGTGCACCCCCAGGGTCGCCGGCCAGAACGCGAGCACCGTGTCGCCCAGCGCGATGGTGGAGATGGCGGCGAGGGCTGCCCCCGCGGAGACCCCGATGAGGCCGGGGTCGGCGAGCGGGTTGCGGAACATCCCCTGCATCATCGCTCCCGCCAGGGCGAGCGACGCACCGACGAAGAGCCCGATCAGCGTGCGCGGCAGCCGCAGGTCGAGCAGGACCAGTCGCTCGGTTGCGATCTCCGCGTCGACCGTGCCCCCCGCCATCGCCCACAGCACGGCAGGCAGCGCGTCGAGGGAGATGCCCGTCGGCCCGACCGCCAGCGACGCGATCATGGTGCCCGCCAGGACGCACGGCGACACCACCAGCAGCACGGTGGCCGACGCTCGCCGCGCCGTCGCGTGCGGCGCCGGCAGTGTCCCCGCCAAGGCTCCCGGCGCAGCCGGACTCATTTGGAGATCGGACCGTAGAGCAGGTCCATCAATTCGGACGCCGCGTCCGGCGTCCGTGAACCGAATCCGAGCAGGCGCTGACCGTCCATCTGGTACATGCGGCCGTTGCGCATGGCCGGCGTGCTCTTGATGCCGGCGAGGGTGTCGAGTTCCTCGAGGGTGTGCCGCTCGCTGGTGCGGCTCATGGTCAGGATGGCGTCGGGGGCCAGCGCCACGAGCGCCTCGTCGCCGAGCGGCCGGTAGTCGACCACGCCGGTCACCGCGTTGACGCCGCCCGCGAGTTCGATAACCGCCTCGGCGCTCGAGCCCTCGCCGCCGACGATGGCGCGCCCGTTGCGGACGGCGAGCACGAACAGCACGCGCACCGGAGGGCCTTCGATGCGGGTTCGCTTCTCCGCCAGGTCCTCGAGCCGGGACGCGACCCGCGCCGCGAGCTCCTCTCCCTTGGCCTGCTCGCCGAGGGCCGCGGCGACGGCCCGCACCTTCGCCACGATGCCCTCCGGGCTCGGATCGTCCGGGATGACCACGTAGTCCAGGGACGATGCCTGGAGCGCCGCGATCGTCTCCGGAGGTCCGGCCCCCTCGCTGGCGAGCACGTGCCGGCCTCCGACCGAGAGCACACCCTCGGGGGAGAGCTGGCGCATGTACCCCACGTTCGGCTTCGTCTCGAGAGCCTCCGGCGGGTACACGCTCGTCGTGTCGACGGCCATCAGGCGGTCGCCCGCGCCGAGCTCGTAGACGATCTCGGTGATGTCGCCGCCGATCGCGATGATCCCGTCGTCCCGCTGCTCGCCGCCGCGGCAGTGCGCGCCGAGGACGGCGAGGAGGGCCAACCCGGCGTGTCCCAATCGCGCGGTCCCACCCATCGACCGTCGCGCGCCGCGCCGCATCACGTCACTCCCGCCGCCGACGCGACCGCGGCCGGCGCGGCGACCGGTCGGTCGGCGTCGAGCTGGTGCACGACGTGGAAGCCCTCGAATTCGGGATGGCCGAGATAGGCGGCCTGGGTGCCGCGGTCATTGGCGTGCGCGTGGGCCTTGCGGAACTGCTCCGACTGGGTCCATGCCACGAAGGCCTCCTGGGACCTCCAGATCGTGTGTGACGCGAACAGCGTGTACTCCTCACCCGCGGGAGATCGCAGCAAGCGGAACGAAACGAATCCCGGCACCTCATGGAGGTGGCTCTCGCGCGATCGCCAGAGCGCCTCGAATGCGTCTTCCGAACCCCGCACGACCTTGAACCGGTTCATCGCGATGAATGAGGGTGTGCCCATGTGCGGACCCTGTCCTTCCTTTGCATTGGGACGTTCCAGCCGCCAGACTCAGGAGTGCCGGTCCCACCGGCGAGAACGGCCCGACGTCCTGCGATGGTCAGCTCGCCGGCTCCTCGTAGTACAGGATGCGCCGCCAGTCGGCGGAGAACACGCGCACTACGCCGCACGCCCGGCACCGCTCGCGTCGCGGGTCCAGGTAGCTGCCTCCCCTCGACTCGGGCTCCCACCGGTGCAGCCTGCGGGGCCCTCTTCGGTCGCGCAGCGTGCCTGTGCAGCGCGGTGCAGGGGGCGCCTTGATGGCCATCATTGGCTCCTCGGCTGCTTCGTGGCCCAGGCGAGCACGGCGCCGGCCTGAGCCCCAACCAGCCAGCCGGGCAGGGCGGTCTCGCCGCCGAGAACGATGGCTCCGACGTGGATGCCCAACACGACCGCCGACGCGGCGACGACGGTGCGCGTGGTTTCTCTCACGCTGCCCTCCAACTCTGGCCGCGAGCATCGGGATGCGGTCCCCGTCGATCTCGGCGGTCCCGTCGCCGCCGCGTCGGACCGTTGGTTGGCGCCCTGCCCGCAGCCGGTGTGCGGCGCCGGTCGTCAGCGCGTCGGACGTCCGACCCGCAGCACGTCGCGGCCGGCCCGGATGACGATGGCGTCGTCGACCACGGCGAACCCCGTAACCGGGGCATCGACCGACAGATGGTTCGTGGCGAGCGACTCCGGCGCTGCGGCCGACGCCCGCAACACCTCGGTGACCCCCCTGTCCGTGAAGAAGTAGACGCGGTCCCCGTGGCCGAGGGGCGTCGCCCACGTGGACGCGGGAAGCCGGTGCGTCCAGTGGACGTCGCCGGAGTCCGGGGCGACGCAACGGGCCGCGCCGGCCGGATTCACCCAGTAGACGCAGTCCCGGTAGAGGAAGGGAGACCCGAAGCTGGAGGCGGATTCCACCTTCCAGGCGACGTCACCGGCGTCGAGAGCGCCGGCGCGTCCGCGCCGCAGGGCGAGATTCGCAGCCACCGCCATGCCGCCGACGATGACGAGATCGTCCGTCACGGTGGGGGACGGGACGTGGTTGCCGCGCAGGCCGTCGAAGGACCAGATCCGGGCGCCGGTCGCGGGATCGAAACCCTCGACGCGGCCGGAAGCACTGACCACGATCTCGCCGCCGTCCGGGGCCAGCACGGGCGTGCTCCACGCCACCCCGGGATCGCGATCCGTCTTCCAGAGCGTGCGTCCCGTTGCCGGGTCGACGGCCAGCAGGTAGGAGTACGTCCGTCGCGTCAGGAGCACGACGACGGCGCGGTCCGTCAGGAGCAGGGAGTTGCCGACGCCGTGGTTCCCTCCGACCGTGCCGAACTCCGCGCTCAGGTCCCGATGCCAGGCGACGTCGCCCTGGTGCGTGAGGGCCATCAGATCGCCGCTGTCGAAGAAGGCGTACAGGCGCTCGCGGTCGACGGCCGGCGTCGGGGCTCCCTTGGAGACGTAGTCGTTCCATTCGAGCCGCTCCGCCGCGTCGAACGTGCGGCGCCAGCGCTCGGCCCCGCTGTCGAGCTCCAGGGCCGTGATGTGCAGCGTCTCCTTGAGCCGGCCCTCGAGCGAGGTGACGAAGACCGTGTCGTCCCAGATCACGGGGCTCGACTGGTCGAACCCGGCCGTGGTCACCCGCCACGCCGTCTCCGAATCCGACCACGTGAGCGGCAGTCGCGCCGCACGGCTCACGTTGCCGAGCGTGCCGCCCAGGAAGCCGGTCCAGCGGGTGGTGCCCCGATCGCGGCCCGCATCTGCGGCGTCGTCGTCGGACGAGGTCTCCGCGTCGGGCCCCACCGGGACGACGTCGATCACTGCGAGGTGTCCCCCGCGCGCGGCGCCGCCGACGGCGAGGAGGTGATCGCCGAACGGGGCCAGCCGGTGCATGAAGCGCGGGTGGGGCAGGGTCGCGGCGAGGATCCAGCCCTCGCCGTCGCCGCGCAGGCCGTACACCTTGCCGTCGGCTTGACTGACGAAGACGCCTCCGCGGTGGCTGGCGGCGCCGATACCGAATCCCTGCAGGCTGCCGGCCGGCGGTAGCGCGGGACCGGCGGACCACTCGCCGGTCGTCGTGTCGAAGACGTCGACCGCGAGGACGGGACCCTGCTGCCGCGTCAGGCCGCCGAACGCGTATACGCGCCCCCCGGCCGCCCCGGCCGCCAGTGCTCGCCGCTGGAAGGGCGCCGCGATTCGTCGCCACGCCGTGCCTTGCTCGAGATTGAGGGCCAGGAGCGTGTCCGCCCACACCGCGTCCTCGTCGGGGCCGCGAAGCTCCCAGCCCCCTACCACGTACAGCACGCCGTCTAGCACGACGGCGTCGTGCGACGAGCGTCCAGCCGGAAGGTCGGGCAGTGGGTCCCAGCGATCCGCCGCCGCGTCGTAGCGGGCCGCGGAGCGACTCGAGCGAAGCACTTCGGGCTCGGCGGCGGTTGCGTTGGTCGCGGTCATGCCGCCGACGCGATACAGGGTGGTTCCGTCCGAGACGAGCACCGCTCCCTGCAGTCGCGGTCCGCGGGCCAGCTCCTGCCACTCCTGGTCGGGGCGCAGGGCGACGCTCCGAAAGCCGGGGCTGATGTTCTCGATCGAGTGCGCGTGGACGCGGCCGACGTGGCCTCCGTAGACGTAGAGCGAGCCGTCGTGAACGGCGGCGCCGAGGCTCGCGACCGCGTCGATCAGGTCTGGTGGCTGCCAGGGTTCGGGAGCAGGTTGTCCCACCAGCGGTTCGGAGATCGCCAGTCCGGCGAGGAGAACGAGAAGGGGACGGATCCGCGCGGGCCGTGCTGGGCTCATGACTGCTCCTTGCCTGGCGCACACGCGATCCGGCGGGCGCGCGAGGCTGTGCCTTGATACTGAGACTGAGTCTCAGTCGCGTGGATACTAAACCCGACCAACTTGGTCGGTCAAGAGGGAGGGATTCAGCCGAGGAGGAACGCCCCGGCGGAGATCGCAATCATCGCCAGGACCAGGGCGAGCTTGACGATCGTGCCCACCACGAGTCCGATGCCCGCGCCGGCCCCCGCCCGCGCGGCTTGCGACACGTTGCGCCGGGCCAGCCACTCGCCGGCGACGGCTCCGGCGAAAGGGCCGATGAGGAGTCCCGGCAGGCCGAGGAAGAGGCCGAAAAGGGTGCCGACCAGGGCACCGACGATCGCCCAGCGGCTGGCGCCGACCCGCCTCGCACCGAACGCGGCCCCGAGTTCGGCGACGTAGCTGGCCGCGGTGAGCGCGACGAGCACGGCCACCGTCCACGGTCCGATACGCGCGAAGTCGTCGAGCCATGCGAGACCGACGAGGCCAGCCAGGACCAGCGGCACGCCGGGCAGCCCGGGCAGGACCGTGCCGGCGGTCCCCACGATCACGAGCACGATGGCAAGCACGGCCAGCGCGACCGTCATGACCGCTTCCCGACGGCGAGGAGTCTGCGGCGTCGAACGGCGCGGACTCCTGAAGGATTGGGTTGGGCGCCGGGCGGAGCCGCAGGCGACGAACGGCGGGCGAGGGCTATGATGGCAGTCGCCATGTGTCGCAACATCAAGACGCTCTTCAATTTCGATCCCCCGGCCACGGACGAGGAGGTGCGCGCAGCGTCCCTTCAGTTCGTGCGCAAGCTCAGTGGCTTCAACAAGCCGTCGCAGGCCAACCAGCAGGTCTTCGACACCGCGGTCGACGAGGTCGCCGAGGTGGCGCGACGCCTGATCGACAGGCTCGTCACGACGGCCCCGTCGCGGGACCGCGCCGAGGTCGCCGCGCGCGCCCGAGCCCGCGCCGCCGAGCGATTCGGACGCGCCGCGGTACGGTGAGCGGCGTGCCGTGAGGCTCGCTGTGGCTTCGAGAGCCGCGCGGCCGTCCTCCCTGAGGCCGCCGTTCGGGCCGGGGGTTGCTACAGGTGCTCGCGGACGACTGATTCGTTGAGGGTGACGCCGATCCCGGGCCCGTCGGGTACCTGGAGGATGCCTTCCGTGAACCGCTCCGGTGGATCGATCAGGTCGC
Organism: Acidobacteriota bacterium; assembly: GCA_026707615.1. Lineage (GTDB taxonomy): Bacteria > Acidobacteriota > Vicinamibacteria > Vicinamibacterales > UBA8438 > JAGWAJ01. The sequence continues at coordinate 30,484 of JAPOWL010000361.1, forward strand.
CGCGCCACGGCACCTCGTTCCACTGGTACTCCAGGATGTCGAAGTTCGGGAGGCCGGCGCACACCTGGGCCGAGGCCATCGTGGAGACGGGGCCGCTCGGGTTGTGCGGAGAGACGAGCACGCCGTGGAGCTCCGCGATGGTGGCGATCTTCGTGAGCTCGGTCACGCCGCCGCAGTGCTTGACGTCGGGCATGATGATGTCGACCGCCCGCTCGCGGCAGAGCGGCTCGAAGCCCTCCACCCCGAAGAGGAA
>JAPOWL010000350.1 GCA_026707615.1 Acidobacteriota bacterium
GATCGTCAACTTCCCCATCCCGTGGTTCCAGTTGCAGCTTGCGCGGGCGACGCAGCACCTCTACTACCCGGAGTTCCTGCCCGACGCGCGGCGCCCCGCCGGCCTCCCCTGGTCCGGGGCCGGCGACCGGGGCGACCTGTCGGAGAGCTTCGGCACGCTGCGCTACGGGACGCTCGCCGAGGTGCTGCTCTACGACGTGCGCCGCACGCTGACGCTCGCCGGCCCGACCGCGGTCTTCGTCGACCGGCAGGTCGAGCGCTGGCTGGTCGGCCGCACGCGCGACGAGGAGGTGCGGCACCTCGTCCATGCGCCGTCGAATCCCTTCGGCTGGAGCGCCGGCAAGTGGGGCGAGTGGTACCCCGACATCCTGGACCGGGAGAACGGCGAGCTGACGACCGCGGTGCCCAAGCCCTACTGGCAGGAAGGCTGGCTGCGGCAGCACGACCGGCTGGCGCAGGCCATCGCCGGGCAGCGGACGCGCGTCCCGCTCGTCGTCAGCGGCGACCTGCACGCCATCGGGATGGGACGGATGCACCGGGCGGGAGCGCTCGACCTGAACGCCAACCCGATCACGGCGGTCCTGAGCGGCCCGATCGGCACCTCGGTGCGCGGGTTCCCGTCGGTGGTCCGCGGCATCGGCGCGACGCCGCCCGCGCACCTCGACATCGAGGAGTCGGTCGCGCCCATCGAGGAGCACGGCTTCACGCTGGCCGACTTCCTCGCCGACCGGATCGTGCTGCGGCAGTTCAAGTGGGACGTCGACCGGCAGCCGCTCGACGCGATCGACACGCTGGAGCCGTTCCAGACGACGGAGCTCGCGCGACGCGGCTGACGCGCGCCGGGAGCCCAAGAGCAGGGAGAAAGTCATGCGGCAGCAGACGAAGCGGCACATGTACATCGCGCTCCAGGACGATGACCGGATCGCGATCTACACGATGGACGCCACGACCGGCGCCCTGAGCTGGCAGGAGGACGTGGCGATCGAGGGCGGGCCGGCACCGCTCGCCATCGCGCCGGATCGGAGCGTGCTGCACGTCGGCCGGCGGGGCCGCCAGGAGCTCTCCAGCTACCGCATCGACCCGCGCACCGGGAGCCTTGCGCACATCGGCACGACGCCGCTCCAAGGCGAGCCCGTCTACGTGGCGACCGACCGCACGGGGCGCTACGTGCTGTCGGCCTACTACTACCAGAGCACGGCGGCGGTCCACGCCGTCGGCAGCGACGGCGCCGTCACGTTCCCGCCGGTCGAGTGGCGCTACACGTCGCACGGCGCCCACGCCATCCGCACCGACCGCTCGAACCGCTTCGCCTACGTGCCGCACATCGCCAACCGCGGCCCGAACGCCATCTTCCAGTTCGCGTTCGATGCCGAGACCGGGCGCCTCGCACCGGCCGATCCGCCGCGCTACGAGCCGGACGCCTACCTCGGACCGCGCGCGCTCGCCTTTCACCCGACGCTCGACGTCGTCTACTTCTCGGACGAGCAGGGGAGCAGCGTCAGCGCCTTCACGATCGACCCGGCGGGCGGGACGCTGACGCCGCTCCAGACCATCCCGACGCTGCCGGCCGACTACGACGGCCCGAACACCTGCTCCCAGATCCGGATCACGCCGTCCGGCCGCTTCCTGTTCGCGCCGAACCGCGGGCACAACAGCGTGGCCAGCTTCCGGGTGGACGCGGCGACGGGGCGGCTGACCTTCGTGGGGCGGTCCGCGGCCGAGCCCGTGCCCCGCGCCTTCGGCCTCGATCCCGGCGAGCGCTTCCTGTTCTCGACCGGCCAGCAGACGGGCCGCCTGACCTCGTACCACATCGACCAGGAGTCGGGTGCGCTCACCCCGCTCGAGACCTACGAGGTCGGGAACAACCCGATGTGGGTCCTGATGACGACCCTCGACGGGTAGGCCGCTCCGGCGGTCGGCCGCCCCCATGAAGCGCCATCCGGGTCTCGTCCCGCTGTCCCGCGACCACCACCACGGACTCGTCATGGCCGAGCGGCTGGTGCTGGGCCGCTCCACCAACCCGCGCGCCGACTGGCCGTCGGACCGGGCGGAGCAGGCGGCCCGGCTTGTCGACTTCTTCGAGACCGACCTCGGCCCGCACTTCGAGGCGGAGGAAGCCCACGTCTTTCCGGTCGCGGCCCGCGACCTGGCGGACGGCGACGGTCTCGTGCAACAGCTTGTCGACGACCACGAGGCGATGCGGATGATGGTCCACGAGCTCGGAGCAGGTGCCGTCGATGCGGCCGGCGCCGGTCCCGCGTTTCCTCGAGACCTCGACGAGCGGCTGCGCGCCTTCGGCGAGCGTCTCCGCCGTCACATCCGCGTCGAGGAACGAGAGCTCTTCGAGCGGATGCAGGCAGAGTGCAGCCCGGAGACCCTTCGCGGGATAGAGGCCCGGCTCGCCGCCCACGGGACCCGCCCCGCCTGCCGCCTGTGACGACGACTTCGGCCTGCCGCTCCGGCTGGCCAGACGGCGGGTGCGCCGGTATAGTGCCGGAATCGGCGGTTCGCTCGCCGTCGATTCCCTGGAGTATGAGGTGAAGCGCAGGATCCCCGGCCGGCGGGCCCCGCTTCCGGCGGCGCTCGCGGCCTTGACGCTACTGACGGCGCTGACCGCGCTCGCAGCGGGAGCGCAGCGACGAGCGCAGGACCCGTCGTTGCTCGACGTGCTCGGGCGCGCCACGGAGTACGTCGACGACCTCCACGCCCGGCTCGTCGGCGTGGTGATGGAGGAACGCTACGAGCAGCGCGCGCGCTATCCCCCCGGAGCGGGCTTCGGTGCGAGCTCGGCGCGGGTGACGCTGCGCTCCGACTACCTGCTGCTGGAGCCCGAGGGCGCGGACCGGCCCTTCGGGTTCCGCGACGTCTTCGAGGCCAATGGCCGCCCCGTGCGCGACCGGGAGGAGCGCCTGACCCGGCTCTTCCTCAATCCGACCGCCTCCGTCCGGCGGCAGATCCAGGGCATCCTGGAGGAGAGCGCGCGCCACAACATCGGCGACATCGAGCGCACCACCAACACGCCGACCCTGGCCCTGCTGTTCCTCGGGTCCGCGAACAAGTCGCGGTTCTCCTTCGAGCGCGCGTCGGATACGTCGCCGGAGCTCGGCATCGACGAACCGGAGGGGCCCGGCGACGTGTGGGCCGTCGGCTACCGGGAAACGTGGCCGGTGACGCTCATTCGCCGTCGCGGCGGCCAGAACCTCCCCGCACAGGGCCGCTACTGGATCGACGCGGAGACCGGGCGCGTCCTGGTCACCGAGCTGGTCCTCGACCACCCCGACGTCGACTCGCGCATCACCGTGCGCTACGCCGCCGACGGCGCGCTGGGCCACCTCGTGCCGGTCGAGATGCGCGAGCGCTACGACAACCGCCGCACCCGGTCCCGCGTGGACGGCACGGCCACCTACAGCCGCTTCCGCCGCTTCCAGGTTCAGGTCGAAGAGGGCGCGACGGCGCCCGAACCCGAGTGAGCCCCGCCGGTCCGACTCGCGACCGGCCCCGAGAGGATTCCGACCATGCTGAAGACCCGCGTCGCGTTCCCGATCGTTGCCTTCGTGGTCGCCGTCGCCGCCGGCGGCGCGGTCTTCGCGGCGGCCCACCCCGCGCCTCCCCCTGCGACCTCACCCAACGGCGGCCACGCCGCGGGAGCGCACCAGGCTGAGCCCCCGCCTCTTCCCGCCCCCGACCTCTACGCCGGTTCGCCGTAC
>JAPOWL010000048.1 GCA_026707615.1 Acidobacteriota bacterium
GAGCGAGGGGGCGCGCACGGTGCTCGCCCCGGTGCTCGGCCGGGTCCCGGCCGGGGCGCTCGACGCCGCCGTCGAGGATCCGGACGGCTACCTGCCGGTCGACGCGCGGGGCGCGGAGGCCGGCGACCTGTTCGCGCTCCGGGTGCGCGGCGAGAGCATGACCGGAGTCGGGATCCTGCCGGGCGATCTGGTGATCGTGCGGCGGCAGCCGACCGCCAGGAACGGAGACCTCGTCGTGGCGCGGGTCGGGGACGAGGCGACGGTCAAGACCTTCCGGTCGCGCGGGCGGCGGGTGGAGCTGCGGCCCGAGAACCCCGCGTTCGCCCCGATCGTGCTCGACGCCGGGGCGGTCGCGATTCTCGGAAAGGTCATCGAGGTCCGGCGCATCCTAGGAGCGCATGGCGGTACGGGCGCCTGACGGAAGTGAGTGGCGGCGGGAATGGCGAACGCAGCGAAGTTGTCCGCACTCGTCTCCGCGTCGCGGAGCTGGCTGCAGCGCAGCCTGGCGACGCCGCCGCCGGCGGCCTGGACCGCCGCCGCGCTCGGCGGCTGCCTGGCGGAGCTCGCGGGCACCGGCGCCGCGCCGTCGCTCACGCTGGCGATGGGGCTGGTGCGCGAGGCGCAGCGGGAGGACGAGCCGGTCGCCTGGATCACTCGCACCGCCAGCACCTTCTTCCCGCCCGACGCCGCCGAGGGGGGCGTAGACCTGGCGGGGCTGCCGGTCATCCGGCTCGACGGCCTGCGCCCGCGCCTGCGGGCCGCCGACCAGCTCGCCCGTTCCGGCGCGTTCGGGCTGCTCGTGGTCGACCTCGGCGACTGCCTCGACCTCCCGCTCGCCGTGCAGACCCGCCTGGCCGAGCAGGCGCTCGCCCACGGCACGCTCATCCTCTGCCTGACGGAGAAGACCGAGCGCCAGCCTTCGCTCGGGTCGCTCGTCGCCGTTCGCGCCCAGGCGCGGTGCATCCGCCACGGGCCGGATCGCTATGCCTGCCAGGTGCAGGCCCTCAAGGACAAGCGGCGGGGGCCGGGCTGGACCGACCGGGAGTGGTGCCGTGGACCGGATGGCCTGCGTTGAGCTGCCGGCGTTTCCGCTCCAGCTCCTGCTGCGGCGCCGTCCCGACTGGGCCGGCCGCCCGGTGGCGGTGGTCGACCGCGACAAGCCGCAGGGGGTGATCCTCTGGGCGAACGAGGCGGCGCGGGAGGCTCGCATCCGCACCGGGATGCGCTACAGCGCCGGCCTGTCGCTGGCGCGCACGCTGCACGCCGGCGAGGTGCCGCCGGCCGAGATCGAGCGGGAGGTGGCGTCGCTCGCGGAGCGGCTGCGCCGGTTCAGCCCCGACGTCGAGCCGTGCCGCGACGAGCCGGGGGTCTTCTGGCTGAACGCCTCCGGCCTGTCGCATCTCTGGGCGTCGCTCCGCGAGTGGGCGGATGCCGTTCTCGCCGCGCTTCGGGCGGGCGGGCTGCGGGGGGCGGTGGCCGTCGGCTTCACCCGCTTCGGCACCTATGCCGTCGCCCGGACCGCGGCGACCGCCGCGACCGGACCGGCCGCCACGGTGCTCCAGGATCCGGCCACCGAGCGGGTGCTGGCGGGGCAGGCGCCGCTGGACCGGCTGGGCATCGACCCGGCGCTCCGCGACAGCCTGCAGAAGCTCGGCATCGGGACGGTGCGGGCCTTCCTGCAGTTGCCTCCGGCGGGGGTCCGCCGGCGTTTCGGTGCGGACGCCGAGCGCCTGCACCGCCTGGCCGCGGGCGACCTGTGGGCGCCGCTCCAGCCGTTGCCGGTCCGGGAGCCGCTCGTCGCGCGGCACGACCTCGACGATCCGGAGACCGACGTCTCGCGCCTGCTCTTCCTCGTCAAGCGCCTGCTGAACCGGGTGCTGACCCGGATTGTCGCACGCCAGGAGGCGCTGGCCGAGCTGACGCTCGACCTGCGGCTCGAGCGCGCCCCCGCGCAGACCGAGCGGATTCGTCCCGCCGCTCCGACCCTGGACGCCGCCCAGTTGCTGAACTTGGTGCGCCTCCGGCTGGAGGCGCGTTTCCGCCCGGAGGCACGCCTTTCCCAGGAGGCACGCCTCCGCTCGACGGCGCCTGCGCCCTCGGCAACCGTGTCCGGGACGCCCGGAGAGCGCACGTTCGGTGCCGGGGTCACCAGCCTGCGCGTCGCCGCCCTTGCCGTCCGGATCACGAGCGCGCAGGCAGGGTTGTTCGCGGTACGGCCGCGCCACGACCCGGCGGCCGCCGACCGCGCGCTCGCCCGCATCCGCGCGGAGTTCGGCGACGAGGCGGTGGTGCGGGCGCGTCTCGTCGAGGCGCATCTGCCGGAGGCGCGGTTCGCCTGGGAGCCGCTGGTGCCGTCTCCGCGATCCGGGCCGGCGCCCGCGCCCGCCGACACCGCCTGCCGGCCGCTGGTGCGGAGAATCCATGCGCGTCCGGTCCCGCTTCCCCCGCGCCCGCGCCACGAGCCGGACGGCTGGCTGCTGCGCGGGGGCGTCGCCGGGCACGTCGAGGACCTCGCCGGGCCGTACCTGGTGTCCGGCGGGTGGTGGCGGGCGGCCGTCCACCGCGAGTACTACTTCGCCCGGATGCGCGACGGCGACGTGCTCTGGATCTACTACGACCGCCCGCGCCGGCGGTGGTGCTGGCAGGGGCGGGTGGAGTAGGACGGCCCTCCGGGAACGGGCCGCGGTCCGAGGCAGGTCCGAGGCAGGTCCGAGGTAGATGTCGTACGTCCCGCTCCGGTGCCGGAGCAACTTCTCGTTTCTCGACGGGGCGAGCCAGCCCGACGAGCTGGTCGAGCAGGCGCACGCGCTCGGGCTCGAGGCGCTCGCCCTGACCGACCGCGACGGCGTCTACGGCATGGTGCGGGCGCACGTGAAGGCGAAGGAGCTGGGCGTGCGCCTGATCGTCGGGGCCGAGGTGACGGTCGGGGATGCGACGGGCGATGCGGTGGCTCGCAGGGCGGGTCGTCGCCGCAGGGGCCGAGGGGAAGCGGTGTCGGCGGCAGACGGGGCTGGCGGGGTGGCGGATGGCATCGACGTTGCGCGCGGGGCGGTGGACGCGGCCGGCACGGGAGCTGGAGCGAAGGCCGACGACGCGGCGGCGACTTCCACGATCGTGCTGCTCGCGGCGGATCGGACCGGCTACGCCAACCTCTGCCGGCTGCTCACCGCCGGCCGGCTGCGGCGGCCCAAGGGGGAGTCGCGCGTCACCTGGGCGGAGGTGTGCGAGCGGGCCGAGGGGCTCGTCGCCCTGTGGGGCGGCGAGCGGAGCCTGCTGGTCCGGGGGGCGGAGCCGCGGGCGGTCGCCGGACCGCTCCGGGAGGCGTTCGGCGACCGGCTGTACGCGCTGACGAGCCGCCACCGCCGCGCCGAGGAGGTCCGGCAGGAAGCCTGCCTGCGCCGGCACGCGGAGCGCGCCGGCCTGCCGCTGGTCGCCGCCACCGAGGTGCTCTACCACACGCCGGCGCGGCGCGACCTGCAGGACGTCCTCACCTGCATCCGGCACGGCGTCACGCTCGCCGCCGCCGGCCGGCTGACCCGGCCGAACGGCGAGCACTATCTGAAGTCGCCCGAGGTGATGGCGCAGCTGTTCGCCGACGAGCCGGCGCTCGTCGAGCGGACCCGCGAGGTGGCCTCGCGCTGCACGTTCAGCCTGTCCGAGATCCGCTACCGCTATCCCGCCGAGCGGCTGCCCGACGGCA
>JAPOWL010000686.1 GCA_026707615.1 Acidobacteriota bacterium
AGCGTCGAGATGTTCTTGGCGTACATCTGCGAGGCGTGGTACGGCACCGTCGACGGCAGGTTCGTGGGCCCGAGCACCGTCACGCCGTTGTCGGAGACGACGTCCTCGTCACCCTTCGTCAGGGCGCAGTTGCCGCCCCGCTCGGCCGCCAGGTCGACCACCACCGAACCGGGCGCCATGCCGGCGACCATCTCCCCGGTCACCAGGACCGGCGCGGTCTTGCCCGGCACGAGCGCCGTCGTGATGACGACGTCGCTCGCGGCGACGACCCGCGTCATGGTCTCGCGCTGCCGCTCGAGGAACGATTCGTCCTGCGCCTTCGCGTAGCCGCCGGCGTCCTCCGCGCCGCCGGTCTCGAGCGGCAGCTCGACGAACGTCGCGCCGAGGCTCTCGACCTGCTCCTTGACGGCGGGGCGGACGTCGTAGGCCTCGACGCGGGCGCCGAGGCGTCGCGCCGACGCGATCGCCTGCAGGCCCGCCACCCCGGCCCCGATGATGAACACGCGGGCCGGCGTGATGGTGCCGGCCGCCGTCATCATCATCGGGAACATGCGGGGCAGTGCGCTCGCCGCGAGCAGCACCGCCTTGTAGCCGGCGATGGTCGCCATCGACGACAGCGCGTCCATGCTCTGGGCGCGCGTGATGCGCGGGATGAGCTCCATCGAGAGCGCGGTAGCCCCGCGCTCGGCCACCTCGCGCGCTACCGACGGCTCGCCGAGCGGTTCCGAGAAGCCGATGACGGCCTGGCCGTCGCGGAGCGCCGCGATGTCCGCCTGCCCGGCTTCCCCGGCCGCACCGGGGCTCCGCACCTGCAGGACGGCGCCGGCCTCGGCGAACAGCTCCGCCCGTGAGGCGGCGATCCGCGCCCCCTTGTCGGTATAGGCGGCGTCCGGGAATCCGGCCGCCGTTCCCGCCCCGGCCTCGACCAGCACCTCGAGCGAGGCTCCCGTGAGCGCGGGCAGGACGGCGGGAACGAGCGCGACGCGCCGCTCGCCGGGGAACGTCTCGCGGGGGACTCCGACGATCATGGCAGGCGATAGGCGATCAGCTCGCCCCCGTGGCCCCCGCCGCTGACGGCGACCACGATGTGCTGCCGCCCGCCGGCGAGGTAGGTCATGGGCGATCCGGTCTGCTGGGCGGGCATGTAGACCGCGCCGAGCTCCTCGCCGGTCGCCTTGTCGTAGGCCCGCAGCATCGCGCCGGAAACCCCCTCCTCGTTCGTGAAGGTCCCGCCGTCGCCCGCGACCACCAGCGTCCCGGTGACGAGCGTCCCGACGCGCCCCGGCCGCCCGGTGCGCGGGATGTCGACGCCCTCCAGCAGGCGGTGGTTGCGGATGTTGTCCGCGGTCTCGCCGTGCGGCACCTGCCACAGGATCTCGCCCGCGTTCAGGTCGATGGCGGTGATGCGTCCCCAGGGCGGCTTGAGGATCGGAATCCCCTCGACGTTCAGTGCGTCCTGGCGGGCGGTGACGCCCCGGGGACGGCCCCGGATGAAGTTCATGTCGGTGCGGTCGGGGTCGTTGACCAGGCCGAGGTTGGTCACCTCGGACTTGGAGTACTGGTAGAAGACGCCGGTCTCGGGGTCGAACGAGCCGCCCGGCCAGTTGACGCCCCCGGTCGAGGCGGGCACCTGCAGGGTGCCGTAGGTGCCGTCGGCGGTGCCGACGGACGGGGGCGTGTAGATGGAGCGCCCGTAGCGGAAGCGGCCGAGCACCTCCAGCGCGCGGGCCTTGATCTCAGGCGTGAAGTCCACGAGGTCGTCGGGGCCGATGCCCTGCTGGTCGAAGGCGGGCGGCTTCGTGGGATGCGGCTGGGTGGGCGAGAGGATCTCGCCCGGGATGTCCGACGCGGCCACCGGCTGCTCGTTGATCGGCCAGACCGGTTCGCCCGTCTCGCGGTCGAAGACGAACAGCCACGACTGCTTGGTCGGCAGCGCCACCGCCTTGATGTCGCGCCCGTCAACCGTGATGTCGGCCAGCACGGGCCCGGCCGGCAGGTCCCAGTCCCAGACGTCGTGGTGGGTGATCTGGAAGTGCCAGCGCCGCTCGCCCGTCTTGAGGTCGAGCGCGACGAGGCTGTCCGAGAAGAGGTTGTCGCCCAGGCGGTGCCCGCCGTAGTAGTCGTTGGTCGGCATCTCGACCGGCAGGTAGACCAGACCGAGCTCCGGGTCGATGGTCATCTGCGCCCACACCCCGGCATTGCCGGTGTAGCGCCAGGAATCGCCCTCCCACGTGTCGTTGCCGAACTCGTCGCCCTGCGGGATGGTGTGGAAGATCCACTTCCGCTCGCCGCTCCCGACGTCGAAGCCGCGGATGTAGCCCTTGACGTTGCTCATCGAGCGGGGCGCGCCGCCCGGCAGGTGGGCGGCCCCGATGACGATCGTGTCGCCGACCGCGACCGGCGCCGAGTGGAGCCCGATCTCGCCGGTCACGAGGTCGATCTCCTGGTCGAGGTTCTGCTTCAGGTCGACGATGCCGTCGGTGCCGAAGTCGGTCAGCCGGCGGCCGGTGACCGCGTTCAGGCCGATCAGGTGGTAGCCGGGGGTGACGTAGAAGATCCGTCCGTCGCCGCCGTCGTCGAGGTAGGTCAGGCCGCGTCCGGAGAGCCGGCGCGGCGCCGCCGCCCCGCGTTCGCCCTCGTCGTAGCGGTGGAACCAGAGGATCTCGCCGGTCGCCGCGTCGAGGGCCACCGCGGCCCGGCGCGTGCCGGCCGTCGTGTAGAGCACGCCGCCGACCATCAGCGGGGTCGACTGCAGGAAGAACTCCGGCGTCGGTCCGAAGTTGTCCGTGCGGAACGTCCACGCCACCTCGAGGTCGTCGAAGTTCTCGCCGTCGATCTGGTCCAGCGGGGAGTAGCGGGTGTGGGCGAGGTCGCCCCCGTAGCTCGGCCATTCGCCGTTCCGGGTGCCCTCCTCCTGCGCACCGAGCGGGGCGGGCGCGGCTGCGAGCGCGATGGCGATGACGAGGAGGAGCGCGGACATCCCCGCCGGGCGGGAGTGGACCTGTTGCATTCGGGAGCCTCCGTGTCGCGGCAACTGCAGAGCATACCGCGCCCCGGAGGGTGCGGGCCAGATCGCGGGCCGGGGACCGCCCTCGGGACGCGTTCGCACCCAGGAGTCCGCGTCCCGCCGCGGACTCCTGTAGGCTTTGGCGGGGGTTGCCGGCGCCGCTGCGCGTCGGCGCAACCGTGAAGCGGCGAGCGGCGAGCCGGCGTTCTGCGCCGCAGAACGGACGCCGAAGCAGGGCGCGCGTGCAGAACTCCCAACGCGCCGGCAGGGGCGCGTCAGGATTGGGCACGCCGCCGCGCGGGCGGCGGGAGACCGCCATCGCAGCCGGAAACCGGGAGGGCAAGCTCATGCTGAGACCGAAGCTCGTGCGGACCGTCGCCGTCGCGTTCCTGTTCGCGGCGCTCGTGGCCGTGCCCGCGGCCGACGCGCGGGAGCTCCAGACGGTGGAGTTCTTCAGCCCCGCCGTCGATCGGACGATGAAGTACAACGTCCTGCTGCCGGACGACTCCGAGCCATCGACGGCGCGCTACCCCGTGCTCTACCTGCTGCACGGGCTGACCCAGAACTACACCGCGTGGGGGCTCGCGAACGGGGCGCCGTTCTATTCCGGCCTCTACGGCGACCTCATCGTCGTCATGCCGGACGTCGGCAACTCCTGGTACGTCAACTGGGCGGAGAACGGGGACGGG
>JAPOWL010000352.1 GCA_026707615.1 Acidobacteriota bacterium
GTGACCGGCCGTCCGCGGCCGACCGCAGCGCGGCACGGGCCGCCGCCGTGTGGCGCGGCCGACGCCGGGGCGGTGGTGCGAAAGGGGGGACTCGAACCCCCACAGCCTTGCGGCTACCGGATCCTAAATCCGGCGCGTCTGCCATTCCGCCACTTTCGCTCGGGGAATGCGGGCGCGACCGCCGGGCGCCCGAGAAGACTAGCACACCGGCGCTCGCGCGCCCGCCGGCGCCGGACCTCGCGGGCGACCCGCCGGGAGTTCTGGTACGATGATCCGCGCGCCGGACCGAGCCGGTCCGGCGCGGCATCCCCACCCCTGCCGAGCGCGGTGCTCGTTCGGCCGGGGCGGGAGCGGAGCGGAAGAGATGGCACATCGGGACCCGGGGCCGCACGCCGGCGGCGTGGACCGCCGGCAGGTGCAGGACTCGTACCTCGCCCTGAGGCGACGCACGCGGTCCATCTTCGACCTGCTGGCGGACGATGCGTACTACGAGCGGCCGATCGCGCTCCGCCATCCGGTCGTCTTCTACGAGGGCCACATCCCGGCCTTCACCGTGAACAGCTTCCTGAAGAAGGGGCTCGGCCACCCCGGCATCGATCCCGAGTTCGAGGCCCTGTTCGCACGCGGCATCGATCCCGAGGACCAGGCCGCCGCCGACGCGAGGGCGATCGGCCGCTGGCCGCGCCGGGACGAGGTGCGGGACTACGGCCGGCGGGTCGACGCCGCCGTGCTCGACGCCCTCGAGTCGGCCCCCGTCGTGGGCGACGCCAACCCGGTCCAGCGCCGGGGGCAGGGGATGCACACGATGATGGAGCACGAGCTGCTCCATCAGGAGACGCTCCTCTACATGTGGCATCGCTTCGATGTCGCGCGCAAGACCCGCCCCGGTCCGGCGCCCGTCCCGATTCCGGGCCCCGCATCCGCCTCGGAGACCCGGAAGGTCCGCATCCCGGCGGGCCGCGCGACGCTCGGCGCCGAACGCGACGCCATCGCGTTCGGGTGGGACAACGAGTTTCCGCTGCACGTGGTCCAGGTCCCGGCCTTCGAGATCGACGTGCACAACGTCACCAACGAGGACTTCCGGGCGTTCGTCGATGCCGGCGGCTACGGCGCGGCCGAGCTCTGGTCCGCGGACGCGTGGGTCCGGCAGCGCGAGACGGGCCGCGACCATCCGCTGTTCTGGGAGCGCTCGGGCGCCGGCTGGCGCTGGCGCGGCTTCTTCGAGACCCTGCCCCTGCCGTCGGACTGGCCGGTGTGGGTCACCCGCGACGAGGCCGCCGCCTATACCCGCTGGAAGGGGTCGCGGCTGGCGACCGAGGCCGAGTTCCATCGCGCCGCCTACGGCACCCCCGACGGCTCCGAGCGCCCGCACCCCTGGGGGACGGCGCCGCCCGACGAGACGCGCGGCAACTTCGACTTCCGGCACTGGGATCCGGTGCCGGTCGGGTCGTACCCCGCGGGAGCGAGCGCGTGGGGTGTGCACGATCTGGTGGGCAACGGCTGGGAATGGACGTCGACCTCCTTCGAGGGGTTCCCCGGTTTCGAGAGCATGGCGTCCTATCCGGAGTACTCCGCCGACTTCTTCGACGGCGAGCACTACGTGCTGAAGGGAGCGTCTCCGGCGACCGGCCGCGACCTCGTGCGCCGCAGCTTCCGCAACTGGTTCCGACCGGGCTACCCCTATGTGTATGCCGCGTTTCGGTGCGTGCGCGACGCCGGCTGAACGTCATGCCGCCGTCGTCTGACGCCCCCGTCCTGGCGGCGGGGGTCGACGAGCTGGCCGCCGAGGTCGCCGAGGGGCTGGTGCGGTCCCCGAAGCGGCTCCCGTCGAAGTACCTCTACGACGCACTGGGCTCGCAGCTCTTCGAGGCGATCTGCGAGCTGCCGTGGTATCGCATCACCCGCGGCGAGCGGGCGCTGCTGGCGCGCGAGCGGGCGACGATCACCGCGCCGCTCGGCAACCGGGCGTCCGTCATCGAGCTCGGCGGGGGCAACGGCGAAAAGCTCGCCATCCTGATCGAGGCGCTGGTCGAGCGCGGGGCGCGCGTGGAGGCGCATCTCGTCGACATCTCGCCGACCGCGCTCGATCTGTCGGCCCGCACCCTCGGCGGCTATCCACGGGTCTCGATCCGCTGCCACGCCGCGGCGTACCTCGAGGGTCTCGGGGAGGCGGTCCGGGAGGTGGACGGCGACCACCCGTGCAGGGCGCTCTTCCTGGGCTCGAACATCGGCAACCTCGGTCCGGCCGAGTCGGATCGCTTTCTCCGCGCCATCCGCGCGCGCCTGCGGCGCGGGGACATGCTGCTGCTCGGGGCCGATCTGGTCAAGAGCGAGGAGGACCTGATCCTGGCCTACGACGACCCGCTCGGCGTGACCGCGGCGTTCAACGCCAACCTGCTGGTCCGCTTGAACCGCGAGCTCGACGCCGACTTCGATCTGGCGGAGTTCGACTACCGCGCCGTGTGGAACGCGGGAGCCTCGCGGGTCGAGACCTATCTCGTCAGCCGATCGGAGCAGACGGTCTGCCTCCCCCGGGCGGGGTGCTGCATCCGGCTGGCCGCGGGCGAGGCGATCTGGACGGAGAGCTCGCACAAGTACGAACGAGCGGAGATCGCGGACCTCGGCGAGCGCGCCGGCTTCGCCCGCCGCGAGCAGTGGGTCGAGCCCGAATCGAAGTTCGCGCTGACGCTGTTCGACGTACGATGAGGTCGGGGGAGGGCCGCTTGCGACGCGGGGCGGGCACGCAACTGCTGGTCGGCGCGGCCGCATTCGTCGTCGTCGTGGCCGGCCTGCAGGCCGCCGCGTCGCTCATCCAGCCGTTCCTCATCGCCGTGTTCCTGGGGGTCGTCAACGTTCCCCTGATGAACTGGCTGCAGCGGCTGCGTCTCCCGCGCCCGCTGGCGGTGCTGGCCACCATCCTGTTCGCCGCCTCCCTCGTCGCCATCCTCGTGACGGTCGCAGGCCAGTCGGTCAACCAGCTCGCGCGCGTGGTGCCGTCCTATCGGGCCCCGTTCCTCGCGGTCGCCGGCGACATCCAGGATTTCGCCGCGCAGTTCGGCCTGCCGGCCATCGACCTGCAGTCGATGGTGATTCCCTCGTTCAACGTCGCCGGCACGCTCGTGGGGAATGCGCTCCGCGCCGTCGGGGCGTTGCTGTCGAACGCCTTCCTCGTGCTGCTGCTGGTCATCTTCATCCTGTTCGAGGCGGCCGGCTTCAACGCCAAGCTGTCCGCGGCGTTCGGGAACGACGGGGAGCACCTCCGCCACCTGGCCCGCATGGCGGCGCAGGTCCAGCAGTACCTCGTGATCAAGACGGCGGTGAGCACGGCGACCGGACTGTTCATCGGAGTCTGGGTGTGGATGGTCGGCCTCGACGCACCGCAGCTCTGGGGCGTGCTCGCCTTCGCCTTCAACTTCATCCCGACGCTCGGCTCGATCTTCGCGGCCGTCCCGGCCGTCCTCCTGGCGCTGATCCAGCCCGACATCAGCCCGGTCGGCGCGGCCGTCATCGCGGGCGGTTACGCCGGAGTCAACGTGGTCTTCGGCAACTTCGTCGAGCCGACGCTGATGGGCCGCCGCCTGGGGCTCTCGACGCTCGTGGTGTTCATGTCGCTGGTCTTCTGGGGCTGGGTGTGGGGGCCGGTCGGGATGCTCTTCTCCGTGCCCCTGACGATGGTCGTCAAGATC
>JAPOWL010000348.1 GCA_026707615.1 Acidobacteriota bacterium
TGGGCGCATCGGCGGGGAGCGCCCCCAGGAGCAGGTACCGCCCCGACGGCAGGCGTTCGGGCGCGGCGGTATCGATCACCACGACATCGGCCCCGGCGGCGTGGGCAGCGGCGACGGATGGCGCTCGGAACAGCTGGCCGGCCCCGTCCGCCCGCAGCGCTTCCTCCAGGAACAGGTCGCCTTCACCGACCAGCGCGATCCGTCGCGAGCGCGGCGCCGGCAGCACCGCGTGCACCGCGTCGTCCGCGCCCAGCGCGTCGCCGCCAGCGATGCGAGCGGTGAGCACACCCGCCGAGTCGTGCCGGAACGGCAGGACCACACCTCGTTGCACGCCCGGCGGCAGTGAAAGCCCCTGCTGATGGAGCAGGGCGTCTTCGAAGGCAACCTCGAACTCGACGGCGCGCGCGGCATCATCGAAGTTCGCGATCGTGAGGTAGAGCTGGTAGTCCACCTCGGGCGCGGGGTCCCGGCGAAGCGCAAACTCGGTGATGCCGGCGTTGGCCGCCGACGCGCCGACCAGGTGCCAGACCAGGGGCGTGTCGGGAATCGACTGCGTGGACGGCTCCGCGGCGTCGGTGAAGACGTGGATGCGCGCGGCCGGTCCCGCGGCGATGAGACGGCGGGCGACATCCACGGCATTGGACAGGCGATCCGGCCGGTGGGTCGCAGCGAGGGCGTCGATCCCGTCCCGGAGCCGGTCGGTGTCCGTCGTGAAGGGGATCACGATCTCGCCCCGGGAGGTCATGAGCATCCCGGACTGGCTCCGGTCGAGCCCCTCGGCGACGTCCCGGGCCAGCCGGCGGGCAGCCTCGAACCGCCCTTCGGGGACGTCGGTCGCATGCATGCTGGCCGAGGTGTCCACGATCATGACCACCCGGGGCCAGCCGGACTCGGTGGTCGACCACAGCGGGTTGGCGATCGCCAGTGCCGCCGCGACGACGGCGAGAAGCTGCAGCCCGAGGGAGACGCTCGGACGCAACCGGAGCCAGGCCGGCCGCGGCGAGCCGCGCCGGTCGTCGACCGCCTCCCACAGCGACAGGGTGGTCACCCGGACCTCCCGGCGCTGCACGCGATACATGTGCAGCAGGAGGACCAGCGGCACGGCCGCGAGCAGCCAGAGCGCCGCGGGGTTGGCGAGGCTCATGCGAGAAACCCTGCCGAGCGAAGCTGTTGCAGGAGTTGCACGTCGGACGTGCCGGTGCCGGCCAGTCGGACGTACGGTACCTGGAGGCGCCGGCACAGCGCCACCCGCTCGTCGAGGAAACGGGTGAGATTCTGCCCGTATCGCCTGTGGGTCGCGCGCTCGGCGGTCAGCCTCTTCGCCGTCGCCGGCGAGGGTTCCTCAAAGTCGAGGAGCTCCACGTCGCCTTCGATGTCGGGCGAGATCTCGTCGTTGGCGAGCACCTGCACCACGCGCGCATCCAGCCCGCGGGCCAGCAGCGCCCGAAGACCGGCCTCGATGCGGGCGACCGGCTCGATGAGATCGGAGATGATGACGGCCACGCCCGGCGCGAGCGATGACCGCGCGTGTTCGGTCAGGGCGTCTCCGAGCCGGGTGCGCCCGCCTGCCCGGACGGCGCCCAGCTGGTCCAGGAGCGGCGCCATCCGGCGATGGCCGCGACGCGGTGTCATCCGGCGATCGCGCTGCCCATCATCGGCGAGCAGTCCCACGGAAACGCGTTCGTGGTTCGCGAGCGCGACGCAAGCGAGCACGGCCCCGGTTCGCAGGCCGTGGTCGAGCTTGGAGGGCGTGCCTGCCGCCATGGACGCACTGGTGTCGACGAGGAGATGCAGGCAGAGATCCCGGTGTTCGCGAAAGCGCTTGACGACGAGCCGGTCCAGTCGCCGGTAGACGTTCCAGTCCACGTAGCGCGTGTCGTCCCCCGGCACGTACGGCCGGACGTCGACGAACTCCAGGCTTGCGCCGTAGCGCGGGCTGCGTCGCTCGCCGGGAATGCGCCCATCGAAGAGGCGCGCCGAATGCAGCCGCAATCGGGCGAGCCGGTAGAGGAAGGCCGCGTCAAAGCGCTCGGTGATGTTCATCGTCGGGTCTGAATGGCCTGGAAGTACCGCTTGATCTGGTTCCGGGCGTCCAGCGGAATCCACTCCTCGTTCAGCGTCTGCTCGGCGCGGCGCGTGAACCGCGCCCGCATGTCCTGCATGGGGCGCCGGGCCTGCCCTCGTGCGACCTGTCCCGCCGAATCCGCGATGAACGACCGATGGGCGCCGTCCTGGCGAAGGCCTGCGAGCTCGACTTCCGGTGCCAGTTCCGTGTCGATCCGGTCCGCAATCGAGCCGGGCGGCAGGATGGCAAAACCGGTGCCGGGTTCGCCGGCGTTTCGCCCGGTTCCTTCCTCGTCTCTCGGGCTGTCATCGTCAATGCCCTCGCCGGGACCGTGTTTGGGCCACGGCGGCACGTCGCTCGTCGTGGTGTCGGTCGATTCGGGGAGGCTCGCGAAGCGGTCGCTCGGCGGGGTCAGGCGCTCCTCATCGGGAAAGAGCGGTATGGCCTCGGGTGGCTCGCCTTCCGAGGGCTCGCGTTGCACCGGCTCGCCTCCTTCCGGCTGACTGGCCGGGCCGCCCTCCTCGGGGCGCTCCCGCACGACCTCCAGCGGCGGCGGCCGGGTCGTGTCGCGTTGCCGTGCACCGCCCCACAAGGATTCCAGTTCGCCGAGGGCCGCGGCTGCCTCGGCCCGCGAGTAGCGGCGGGCCGACAGTTCGGTGTCGGGCCCGGACACGGCATCGGCCGGGAGAGGGAGGAGGTTCCCTGGTGCCCCCCCGACCCGCAGGCTCGGCAGGCGATCGTCGAGATTGCGGAACGGACGGCGCTGGTCGGACAGGCGGAGGGCGTGCTCGAGGGTTTCGGGATCGATTTCGATCGGCGAATCCCGGAACTCAACGGCAGGCGTCTCCTGAACCGGCTGCCGGGGTGGTCGGCGCAGGGGAGGGATCGGAGCCATCGTCGCGCCAAGCTCCACGGGCCTCGTGCCGACGGCCGGTTGCGCCTCCGGCGCCGCTTGGACGGATGCGGAGGAGACGAGGGGGACGGGCGGAAGCCAGACGAGAAGAGCGGAGACGGCGAGAACGGCAAGCGCAGCGTGTGTCGGCTGAGAGGCCGGCGCCAGCGGGACGCCCGCCGGTACCGAGAGCCTGCCGGCGTGGGCGGCGGCGTCGGACAGGAGCGGGCGGGCCAGCGGTAGATGGGTGCTGGATTCGAACTCGAGGGCGGCGCTCAGTCGCTCGTCCAGTCCGAGGTTACGGTCCAGGGTCCGGGCTGCTTGCCGAAGCGGAACCGGGACGAGGAAGCCGGCCATTGCCCCGAGCGCGATCGCCGCGACCACCGCGAGCCCGTACTCGGTCCCGTCGATCGGCCACACCGACTTGAGCAGCAACCACGGTATGAGGACGACATGGACGGCAAGCGCAGCGAGAACCGCGCCGAAAATACCTCTTGCCAGCCGAAGTCTCAGCACCGCCCGGCGCAGGGTCGAGCGGAGGTCGGCACGCTCCGAGGCGTTCACCGTCACCGCTGGCACCGCCTCTGCGCGATGCCGATCAGGACATCATCCGCGCGTCGATGCTGCACCGGCGCAGGCCCCGTTGAGGTAGAGAAGGATGGAAGGCTCTCCGCACGAAGGGCGAACCTTCTCTCGATCCGCCTCCGTCGGACGCCGCCCCGAGCGTGG
>JAPOWL010000598.1 GCA_026707615.1 Acidobacteriota bacterium
CCGGAAGATGGGGCGCGCGTCTCCCAGATCCTCGATGCGGTCCGCCATCTCGACGAGCAGACCACGCTGACGTCCCTCCTCGAAGCGCTGACGGAGCGGGCGGCGGCGTACGCCAGCCGCGCCGCCCTGTTCATCCGCATCGGCGGCGAGATGCAGGGCTGGCGCTTCGCCGGGTTCGATTCGGCGATGGAGAGCGGCGCCCCGTCGTTGAACGGGACGGGGTCGGGATTCCTGGGCCGCGCGATCGACGAAGGGCGGGCCCTGGTCCTGACGCCCCCGCCCGGCGAGGACGAGCTGGACTGGCCGCCTGCCTTCGCGAGCCTGCCGCCGGACCGCAGCGCGATCGCGGTGCCGGTTTCCGTCGGCGGCCAGCCGATGGTGGCGCTCTACGCCGACGACGCCGCGCGCGAGGGCCCCTCGACTCCCTCCGCCTGGTCCGACGCCATCGAGTTGCTTGCGCGCCATGCCGGCTGCTGCATCGAGGCGCTCACGGCCAACCACGCCGCCGGCCTGACGCCCGCGACCTCGGCGCGCGCTACGGGGCCGGACGCTCCCGAGCCTGCTCGGTAGCCGGCTCGGCAGCGGAGACCCCGCCCTCGCAGAAACCCGGCAGGGTGGCGCGCGCCCTTGCGGCCGCGTTGGGAGTCTGCGCGCGAGAGGCTCGCGCGTCGCCGGTTCCGCGGGCGCCGACGCCTTGGCCCTATCGGTCACGCGTCGGAATCCGCAACCGCTGGCCGACGCGGATCATCGTGCGTCGCCCCAGCCCGTTCGCGTTCTGAATGGCCCGCACGCTCGTTCCGTAGCGCGTCGCGATCGCGCCGAGCGTGTCGCCGCGCACCACGCGGTGGGTGACGTGGACCGCCTGCGGCGCCGCCTCCCGCACCCGCAGCACCGTTCCCGGCGTCAGGGTCTGGTCCCGGAAGAGCGCGTTGTCGCGGACGATGCGCCAGGGGGTCGACCGGAGCCTGTCGGCCACCGACTTCAGGTCGTCGCCTTCCCGAACCGTGTAGACGGTGTGCTCCCCCTCCCAGGCGAGCGGCAACCGCAGCACCTGGCCCGGCGGCAGAGTCTGCAGGTGCCACAGGTCGTTCAGTTCCCGCATCCCGTCGCGGTCCACCTCGAGCAGGTACGCCAGGTGCAGGTAGTTGTCGCCCAGCCGGGCCCGGTAGGTGACGTGCTCCGGGCCGGCGGGGCCCAGAAGATCGGGGCGCCGGTCGCGCGGATAGGCGATGAACTGGCCCTCCCGGAGGGCCCGGGTCGCGAGGAACGGGTTGTGCATCCGGAGTTCCAGGAGCGAAGCGCCGGTGCGCTGCGAGAGGGCCCACCAGTCGTCCCCCCGGCGGATCGGCTCGAGACGGATGAGGTCGGCGTGGTGCCGGATCGACGCCTCGTGCATCTTGAGCAGGCTGCGGTAGGCGCCCACGGACAGCACGTACTGCAGCGTCTCGAGCGGCGGACGTCCGCGCCGGGCGCGCGACGGACCGCCGTTGTAGGCGGCGACGGCGTAGTCCTCGCGCCCGAACTGGCGGACCATCTGGCTGATGTACTTGATGCCCGCCTCGATGTTCGTGTCCACGCGCAGGCCGCGGAAGGTGGCCGGCATCACCTGGAAGTAGCCGCCCGCGCCCGCCACCGACGTCAGGTGGGGGTTCCCGCCCGATTCCTGGATCAGCACCGCCCGCGCAAGATCGAAGTCCACCCCGTACCGCTCCGTGTGGCGCCGGAGCTCGTCCTCGATGGTCAGCGCCTTGCGGAACATGCCGAGGAACTGCGGCGAGAATTCGTCGAGGGGCAGCAGGGGGCGGCCGTCGGGCGCCGTCGGAGCGGAGGGCGCGGAGGGTGCGGGAGGCTCCGGAGGCGCCGCCGGGAACGGCGGGGAAGAGCCTCGCAGCCCTGCTACCGCGAGTCCCAGGAGCACGAGCCCCGCTCCCCACAGGCACAGCCGGCGCATGCGTAACGGCATGAGGTCCTCCGCTCGTCGTCGCGTCCGTCGTGTCCGAAGTGTTGGCGCGAGCGCAGTGCCGCCGGCCGGCGTGTCGCGCGCCTGCTGGGAGGCCACGATACACCACTCCAACCGGGCGCCTGCCACCGGGGGAGGCCACCGTGGCGCTCCGCCGCTCTTTGCCGAGACCGTGCAGTCGTCCCAACGCGTCCCGGAACCCGGGGAGGCCACCGCGGCGCTCCGCCGCTCCGTAGCCGCCAGGCTCGACCGCGGCTGGTATTCTGGGGGTGTCGATGTCCGCGGCCGTGTCGAAGCTCCTTCCCTTCCTGCTCCGCTACCGGCGCCGGTTCGCGGCCGGTGCGGTCTTCCTGGTCTGCACGACGGCGATCCAGGTGGTGACGCCGTGGGTGCTCAAGTACGCCATCGACGAGCTCGAGGCGGGCATCGCGGCCCGGGATGCGGCGGCGGGGGGGCGGCTCGGCCTCTACGCCGCGGCCATCGTCGGGATGGCGTGCGCCGCGGGAGTCTGCCGCTTCCTGATGCGCCGGATCATCATCGGCGCGTCCCGCGAGATCGAGTACGACCTGCGGAACGCGTTCTTCGCTCACCTCGAGCGCCTGCCGCCGGCTTGGTTCCAGGCCCACCGCACCGGCGATCTCATGTCGCGTGCCACGAACGACCTCTCGGCCGTCCGCATGATGGCCGGCCCGGCCGTCATGTACACCGCCACGACGTCGATCACGTTCGTCGCGTCGGTCGTGCTGATGCTGTCGATCTCGCCCCGGCTCACGCTCCTGGCCCTGTTGCCGCTGCCGATCGTCTCCGTGGTCGTGAAGCGCTTCGGTGACGCCATCTACCGCCATTCCGAACGAATCCAGGCCCAGCTTGCGCACCTGAGCGCCGTCGTGCAGGAGGCGCTGGCGGGCGTCCGCGTCGTGCGTGCCTACCGCCGCGAGGAGGTCGAGATCGACCGCTTCCGGGACGCCAATCGGGAGTACGTGGCCCGCAATCGCGACATGATCCGGGTCCAGGGGATCTTTCATCCCAGTCTCGGGCTGTTCCTCGGCCTCTCGGCGCTGGTCGTGCTCTGGATCGGCAGCCGGCAGGTGATTGCCGGGCAACTCACGATCGGCAGCCTCGTGGCCTTCAACGCCTACGTCGCGATGCTGAGCTGGCCGATGATCGCCTTCGGCTGGGTGACGAACATGCTGCAGCGCGGCATGGCGGCCTGGCGCCGCATGCTCGACGTGCTCGAGGTGGAGCCGGCGGCGGTGGGGGATCCGGATTCTGCCGCCGGCGCCGCGGGTGCCGGACGCGACTCCGCCGGCCTCGATCGCGGGGCCCCCGCCTCCGGTCCGGCGCCCGTCGTCCGCGGCGAGGTGGAGTTCCGGCGGCTCACGTTCGCCTACGACGGCCGCGACGTGCTGACGGACGTGAGCGCCCGCGTCGGGCCCGGCCAGGTCCTCGCGCTGGTCGGTCCGACCGGCGCCGGCAAGTCGACGCTCGTCGACCTGCTGCCGCGCCTGTACGAGCCGCCGCGGGGCACGGTCTTCGTCGACGGCATCGATGTCCGCGACGTGCCGCTGGAGGTGCTCCGCGGCGCCATCGGCTACGTGCCGCAGGAGCCGTTCCTGTTCTCGACCACGGTGGCGGAGAACGTCGCGTTCGGGGCGGTGGAAGCGACGTCGGTGCCAACGCCGCCGGGAGG
>JAPOWL010000469.1 GCA_026707615.1 Acidobacteriota bacterium
CGCGTTCGATCTCGCGGCGTACCTCCTGGTGATGGACACGTCGACGCGCGGCACGGAGCGCCCCGCGGACATCCGACTCGTACGCACGAGCCTGCGCCCGATGGGCCGCAACGGCGACAGCGACTTCGCCGCCGCCAGCCCCGGCGAGAAGCTCGACAGCCCGCCCGCCGGCCAGTGGATGAAGCTCGGCGACGACCTGAAGCGCTTCGACGCGTTCCGTGCCCTCCCCGACGCCGAGAAGCAGGACCTGTTCGCCCGCGCCGTCTCGGCCGCGCTCCACAACCAGGCCGCCAACCAGCACCGCGCGCTGCCGGTCGGGGAACGCGTGGTCGAGCTCCTCGACATCGACTTCGCCAGGGCGGTCCGGCCCACCGAGAAGTACTTCTGGAAGCGACTGACGCGCGCCCGGATGCTCGAGATCGCGGAGGCGGTCGTCGGCACCGAGTGGGCGAAGGCCCGCCGGAACCACAAGAAGGGGCAGCTCGCCGCCGACATGGCCGCCGTGTTCGGGGACGACCCGCAGGGGCGGGCCGCGCTCGACGCGGAGGCGCGGGAGCGCGTCGAGCAGTGGGCCATGCCCGGCTTCGGGGCGTGGGACGGTCCCGCCGCGAAGAAGGGACGCTCTTAACGCCGCAGTCGAACGCTGGAGCGCGCGCGAACCCCCGTCTGCTGCTCACGGACGCCCATGCTGCTGTCCGCGATCCCGCCGCTTGGCACCAGCGACGAGGTCAGGGGTGCGACTTCCCCAACCTGTTCTTCGCAGCGGTCCGGTCCGCATCAGTAAACAGCGCGTCCCATTCCGGTTCGTTCGTGATGATCCACTCGACGGTCAAGTCGAGGCGCTGGCGCAACATCAGCTCCACAAACGTGTCCGACGGCTGGTCAGCGTGAACGAGCCGCTTGGTCGCTCCGACCGCTCCGTATTCGCCGATCATCGACAGAAACAGGGTTCTGCGAGCCCCCAGTACGCCCTTTATTTCTTTAGCGATTGTCCTGCAGCGTTCAAGGTATCGGTCTTCCAGAATCATGCTTTCTCCCTGCGACAGCCTAGCCGGATGAGTGTGCCGGTCTCCCGCGACCGTGGGACGACGCTGTGCGGACATGCCTTGGAACCGCGCTGCGGCACACGGCGGACCGCAAGATGCGCGATGTGGCCGGCGACTGGCCCGAACACCTGGAGGCGGCCCTCCGGGCTGTTGCGCGAGCCGTCGGCCGCTACTCGCCCCGGTTGTACTCGCTTGGCGCTACACCGTCCCGCAGCGGTTGCGCTGACGGTGACGTGTCGGGGCGTCAACGGGACGGTGACTGTGCGTTCCGAACCCCAACGCGAACGCGGCGCCGACCCCAACGTCACGGGCGGCGCCGCCCAGCTCGAGGCCATCGTCTCACGCCTTCAACGATGAAACCCGCCACGCCACGATGATCGCCGCCCTCGAGAGGGCGATCGATGCCAGCCGAAGCTGACCCGCCGAAGCGCAAGCCAGCAGACCGGCGCCCCGAATCCCGGAACCCCACGGCAAGGAGAAACCGGTACATGACTACCACACGAACGGTCGACGACCACCTGACGGCCTTGCTCGCCGACGCCATCGCGCGCGGCGCCGAGCCGCTCAGCCACGTCTGCCGGCAGCTCGCCCGCGAGCTCGAGACCGGAGACGCCAGCCCCGACGAGGCCGCACGCCTCTTGACCGCTGCCGCGGCCGCCGCGCCACCCGCGCGCGCCACGACCGTGCCCGCGAACCTCGCGGCGCTGGCCGAGCAGATGCGCGCCGCCGAGCGGGCCTTCAGCGACACGAGCGTGCCCGGAGACCTGGTGATGATGACCGCCACGGTCCACGCCCACCGCTGCCTGGACATCGGGATCCGCCGCGCCCAGGCGCACGGAAGGAACTGACATGCCACATAGCGACGAAATCCGGTGGATACCCCTCCGGAACCTGGAGCCGTCCGACCGCAACGCGCGCACGGCGGCGGCGCCGGAGGAAGCCATGCGCGAGCTCGAAGCGTCCCTCGAAGCGCACGGGCTCCTCGAGAACCTCGTGGTGCGCGCCCACGACGACGAGAAGACCTTCCACGTCGTCGTCGGCGGCCGGCGGCTCCGCGCCCTTCGGACCCTGGCCAGGAAGCGCCGCAGCCGGTTCCGGACAACGACTCCGATACCCTGCAGGGTCCTGCCCGACGACGCGATCGACGAGGAGATCAGCTACACCGAGAACGCCGTGCGCGTGAACATGCACCCGATCGACGAGTTCACGGCCTTCCACACGATGCTCGAGCGCGGGCTGAGCGTCCGCGAGATCGCCAGCCGCTTCGGCCTGACCGTCCAGGCGGTGCAGCGGCGGCTGCGCCTCGGCGCCGTCGCCCCGGAGATCCTCGCCCAGGCGCGCGACGACCGCCTGACGCTCGACCAGCTCCAGGCGTTCGCGTCGACGCCGGACCGCGGCCGGCAACTCGACGTCTGGAACAAGGTGCGGAACCAGGCCGGCTACACGCCGACCGCCGGCTGGATCCGCAACGAGCTGCAGCAGGGCCTCGTGTCCGCGGCATCGGCCCGCGCGCGGTTCGTCGGCCTGAAGGCGTACAAGGCCGCCGGCGGGACCGTCGAGGAGGACCTGTTCGCGGCCGAGGACGAGAGGAGCGTGCTGATCCGCGATGTCGAGCTCCTCAGCGATCTCGCCTCCAGGAAGCTGCAAGGCGCGCGGCGCAAGCTCGGCGACGGCTGGCGCTGGATCGACACCGTCCTCGAGGCGCCGTGGGACGTGACCCGGCAGTTCGGGCGCGTCAAGGGCAAGCCCGAGCCCCCGACCGACGCCGAGACCGCGCGCCTCGCGGAGCTGGCCGCCGAGATCGACCGGCTCAAGCAAGCGGCCTACGGGCTCGCCAACGACCGCGCCGGCAACGCCGAGCGCGACCGCCTCAAGGCCAGGATCGAGAAGCTCGAGACCGAAGCAAGCGCCCTCAACGACGAGATGCACTCGCACGAGTCGTTCAACCCCGAGCTGATGGCCTGCTCGGGATGCATCGTGACGATCGGCGGCGAGGGCGACCTGGTCATCCACCGGGGCCTGGTGCGCCGCCAGGACGAACACCTCGTGCCCGCACCCCCGACGCCGGGCGCGGCCACGACCCCCGGCCCAACCGCCGAGGCCGCAGCCCCTACCGATGGCGCGGCCAGCGGGACCCCGGACCCGGCCCCGCCGCCGACGCCGCCCCAACCCGCCGCCGCGGCCGCAAGCAACGACGGGCCGCCGCCCCCGACGCCCGCCAACGACCACGCTGCGCCCCCGGCGCCGCCCCCCGATCCCGGATACCGGCCGCCGCAGTACGACCAGGCCGAGCCCGACGAGCGCGCCGCCGCGACCCAGGACGCGGGCCTTCGGCTGGGCCTGGCCGAGGATCTGCGGCTGATCCGCGCGGGCATCGTCAAGGCGTGCCTGGAGTGCGACCCGGAGCTCGCCTTCGACCTCGCGGCGTACCAGATGGTCTCGGCCGTCTTCGGCGGGAAGCCGGACGGACCCCTGGCGATCGAGATCACCGTCACGCCGGACGTGCCCGACGGCGTCGACCCCGACGACCGGGAAGCCCTCGCGCGGAGGAGCCCCGGGGCGCGGATGCTGGCCGCGGAGGCCACCTGCCTGAAGCTCGAC
>JAPOWL010000321.1 GCA_026707615.1 Acidobacteriota bacterium
GCGTGCAGAGCGGCCCCATGCGGGAGTGCGAGCCCAGCTCGACGGCCTCGGCGCGGAGCTCCGGCGTGAAGTCGATGAGGTCGTCGATCGAGGCGCCCTGCCGGTCGTAGGGCGGCGGACGGGTGGGGAACGGCTGGGTCGGGGAGTACCACTCGCCCGGCACGTCGCCCTGCGGCACCGGCCGCTCCTCGATGGGCCAGACCGGCTCGCCCGTCACGCGGTCGAAGACGTAGAGGAACGCCTGCTTCCCCGGCTGCGCCACGGCCTTGATCGCCCGGCCGTCGACCGTGATGTCGGCCAGGATCGGCGGGCTCGCCATGTCGAAGCCCCACAGCGGATGGTGCACGAGCTGGAAGTGCCAGCGGCGCTCTCCGGTCGCGAGATCGACGGCGACGAGGCTCTCGGCGAACAGGTTGTCGCCGGGGCGGTGGCCGCCGTAGTAATCGCCCGTGGGCGTCTCGACCGGCAGGTAGGCGAGGCCCAGCTCGGGGTCGGCCGAGATCTGCGTCCAGACGCCGTTGTTGCCGTTGCTGCCCCAGGAGTCGGCGAGCCAGGTGTCGGCGCCGAACTCGCCGGGGCGGGGAACGGTGCGGAACGTCCAGAGTCGCTCGCCGGTGCGGACGTCGAAGGCCTGGACAAGACCCTTGATGTTGTTGTGCGTCCGCGGCGCCGCCCCGTCGGCGAACGTGCCGCCGACGATCACCACGTCGCCTGCCACGGTCGGGGCGGCGTTGGTCCCGATCGACCCCGTGACTGGATCGATGGGCCGCCCGTCGCCGACCACGGCCGCCGCCTTGAGGTCCACCGCCCCGCCGGCGCCGAAGTCGGCCACCCGCGCGCCGGTGCGGGCGTCGAGCGCCACGAGGCGGAAGCCGATCGTCACGTAGAGGACGCGCGCCTCGTCGCCGTCGGTCCAGTACGCCAGGCCGCGCCCGGACAGGCGGCGCGGGGACGCCGCGGCCCGCTCCCCCTCGTCCTCGCGGTGCATCCAGAGCAGCTCGCCGGTCGCGGCGTCGAGCGCGACCACGGCCCGGCGCGTCCCGGCGGTGGTGTAGACGACGCCCCCGGCCATCACCGGGGTGCCTTCGAGCTTGAACTCGGGCGAGGGGCCGAAGTTATCGGTCCGGAAGCGCCAGGCGATCTCGAGGCCCTCGAAGTTCGAGGCGTCGATCTGCTCGAGGGGCGAGTAGCGCGTGTTCCCCGCGTCCCCGCCGTAGCTCGGCCACTCGCCGGCCGCCGTCGTGAGCGGAGGCACCGCGTCCGCTGCGTTGCGCGGCTGCCCGGCGGTGATGGACGGCGGCGCGCCGAGCATCAGCGCCAGGGCAGCCAGGGCGACAGCTGGCGGCGCCGGGTGCGCGGACGCATGCAGACGATGCGGCCGAATGCTGTTCATGGTCTCAGTGGGGCGGGGCGGCGCACCGGACGGAGCATTGTCCCGCGGGCCGCGACAGGTAGCAAGGGCACAGCGTGGCTGTGCTCGCGTTTGGAGGCCCCGATCTGCCTTCGGGCTATCGCAGGAACGGGTCGGAATCGGTCCTGACGAGACCCCCGACAAGGTGGAGAGCATGCTGGGATTTCCCGATCGGGAAGCCGGAGGTTGCCAAGCCGCGGCGGACGCCCTATATTCCCGATCGGGAAATCAAGCCGTGACGCCGCGCGACATCGGACGAGTCGTTCGGGAGACGCGCCGCGCACAGGGTCTCCGGCAGGACCAGTTGGCCGGAGCGGCGGGCGTCGGCGTGCGGTTCGTGGTGGAGCTGGAGGCCGGGAAGGTGACGGCCCAGCTCGGCAAGGCGCTCGCCGTGCTCGCCGCCCTCGGCTGCACGCTGCGGATCGAACCGCCGGCCGGCGCCGGGGGCGACCCTCGGGCATGACGCGCGCGCTGGCGGTCTGGTGGGAGGACGCGCTCGTCGGCTCCCTGCGCGTGGATCGCGACGGCGCGATGCGGTTCGCGTACGACGCGGACTGGCTCGCCGACCCCGCCTCGCCCGCGCTCTCCTGCTCGTTGCCGAAGCGCGCAGAGCCGTTCCGTGCCCGGGCGTGTCGGCCCTTCTTCGAAGGACTGCTGCCCGAGGGTGCGCAGCGCGACGCGGTCGCGGCCGTCTTCGGCGTGTCGCCGGGCAACGAGTTCGCACTGCTCGAGCGGTTGGGTGGCGACGTGGCCGGTGCGCTGACCCTGCGGCGGGAGGGTGACGCGCCGCAGCCGGCGCCGGTCGTGACCGCGGCCGGCGGCCAGCCCGCGGCGGCGCTCGACGAGCAGGAGCTGGCCGGCGTGCTCGGGCAGCTCGGTACCCGGCCGATGCTGGCCGGCACGCGCGGCCTGCGGCTGTCGCTCGCCGGGGCGCAGTCGAAGCTCCCCGTCGTCCTGGTCGGCGGGCGGGTCGCGCTGCCCGGGCCGGGGCAGCCGACCACGCATATCCTCAAGCCGCCCATCGCCCGGTTCCCGGCAACCACCGAGAACGAGGCGTTCGCGATGCGCCTCGCCGCCCGCCTCGGCGTGGACGCGGCGCCGGTGGACGCGTACCGCGTGGCGGATGGGCACTGCCTGCTCGTCACCCGCTACGACCGGCAGCGGGAGGCGGACGGTTCCGTGCGCCGCCTGCACCAGGAGGATTTCTGCCAGGCGCTCGGGGTGCCGTCCAGCCGCAAGTACGCGGCCGACGGCGGTCCGGCGTTCCGACAGTGCTTCGATCTGGTCCGGCGCGCGTGCCCGCGTCCGGCCGCCGAGGTGCTCAAGCTGCTCGACGCGGCCATCGTGCAGGTGCTGATCGGGAACGCCGATGCCCACGCCAAGAACTACAGCCTGCTCCACCGGGAAGGCGGCACCGAGCTCGCTCCGCTCTACGACCTGCTCTCGACCGTCGCCTATCCCGATTTGGCCCCCAACCTCGCGATGCGGGTCGCCGGGCGCGCCACGCTGCGGGAGCTGCGTCCCGGGGACTGGGATCGGTTCGCGAAGAGCGCCGGGCTGGCGCCGCCGTTCGTGCGGCGGCGGGTCGCGGCTCTGGCTGCGCTCGCGGTCGAGCACGCCGAAGGAACCGCGGGCGAGCTCGCCGGTTCCGGGCTGGATGGGGACGCCCTGAGGGGATTCGCGGAGCGGGTCGCCGGTCGCGCTCGGCAACTCGCGCGGACGGCCTGACCGGCTCGGGGAGGCACGCGGCCGCCCCGCGGCCGAAGGGACCTACGCCAGCCGGCCGAGCGGCCCGCTCACGTCGACGAAGTCGCCCCGCTGTCCCCGCACGTACGAGAGGCCCACGTGGTCCACGTCGAGGCCCATCGCGCGGGCCACGCTCACCAGCAGCCGCTGGTGGGGGATGCCGGACAGGCGGGTGGAGCCGCCCGCCACCACCTGCGACGGCACCCGCACCTCGATCGGCGTCGCGTGCGGCCAGTAGAGGTAGCGTCCGGTGGCGAAGGCCCACGACCCCCCGATGAGCACCGGGCAGTAGTGGCCGTAGCCGTGCCAGCCGTCGCCGAGCTCGGAGCCCCAGACGATGAGCGTGTTGTCCATCACGGAGCCGCCCCCGGCGTCCGGAATGGCCTCCAGGGTGCTCACGAGCCGAGCCACCTGTTCCGCGTGGTGGCGCGCGTAGTCGGCCATCGCGGCGTGCTTCGCGGGGTCGTCGTAGATGTAGTGGGCGATG
>JAPOWL010000053.1 GCA_026707615.1 Acidobacteriota bacterium
GACACGAGCGGCGACGACTACGTCTTCGCCCTCGACGCGGCGACCGGCGAGCTCGCGTGGGAGACCGAGATCCTCGACTACCGCGTGAACCCCGCCAACCAGAGCTCGGGCCCCATCATCGCCAACGGCAAGATCGTCTCGGGCCGCGGCTGCACCCCGCGCGGCGGGCCGAATGCCTGCGTCATCGTCGCCCACGACGCCGTCACCGGCGAGGAGCTGTGGCGGCGGCGCACCATCCCCGCCCCCGGCGAGCCCGGCGACGAGACCTGGGGCGGGGTGCCCTTCGAGGAGCGCAAGCACGTCGGCGCGTGGATGGTGCCGAGCTACGACCCCGAGCTGAACCTCGTCTACATCGGCACCTCGGTGACCTCGCCCGCCCCCAAGTTCCTGATCGGCGGCGCCGACCTCAAGCACCTCTACCACAACTCCACCCTCGCCCTCGACGCCGACACCGGCGAGATCGTCTGGTACTACCAGCACCTCAACGACAGTTGGGACCTCGACCACCCGTTCGAGCGCATCCTCGTCGACACCGCGGTCAACCCGGACCCGGCCGCGGTCGAGTGGATCAACCCGCGGCTCCGGCCCGGCGAGGTGCGCCGCGTCATGACGGGCATCCCCGGCAAGACCGGCATCGTCTACACCCTCGACCGCGCCACCGGCGAGTTCCTGTGGGCGCGGCCGACGGTGGCCCAGAACGTGGTGGGCGGCATCGACGGCGCGACCGGCGCCGTCTCCGAGAACCAGGAGGTCGTGTTCCGCCAGGAGGGCCAGGAGGTCTTCGCCTGCCCGACCCTCACCGGCGGCAAGGACTGGGAGGCCGGCGCCTACAGCCCCCTCACCAACGCCATGTACTTCCCCCTGCGCAACGCCTGCGCGCGCATCATGGCTACGAACGACGGCTCCCTCTACGGGCTCGGCGTCCGCTCCGAGATCGCCCCCGGCACCGACCAGGTCGGCACGGTCCAGGCGATCTCGGCCGAGACCGGCGAGCTGCTGTGGATCCACGAGCAGCGCGCCGCCACCAGCTCGCTCCTGGCCACCGGCGGCGGCCTCGTCTTCGGCGGCGACTACAACGGCCGCTTCCGTGCCCTCGACCACGAGACCGGCGAGGTCCTCTGGGAGATCAACATCGGCTCGCCGGTCACCGGCTTCCCCGTCACCTACGCCCACGAGGGGCGCCAGTACGTCGCCGTCAGCACCGGCCGCTCGCTGACCTCGGGCGCCTTCAACCGCCTGACCCCCGAGCTGCGCCCGAGCACCGGCAACACGCTGTTCGTCTTCGCTCTGGGGGAGTAGGGAACCGCCCGCAACGCAGCGCATCGCGGGTCAGCCCCTGCGGCGTGAGGCCGGCCGTCTCAGCCCTCGCGGGCCACGGCGCGCGCGGCATCGACGAAGGCCGCCGCGGCCTGCGACATCTCCCCCGACCGCCGGTACACCAGCCGTACCTGGCGGGGAAGCCGGAGTTGCGACACGCGGACCGCGGCAAGCTGGCCGCGGGCGATCTCGGCCAGCGCGCAACGCTTCGGGAGCAGGGCCACGCCGAGCCCCATCTCGACCGCCCGCTTGATGCCGTCGAGGCTGGGAAGCGCAATCTGGATGTTGATGGCGGTGTGCCGCTGCTCGTAGAGGCGCAGGACGCGCTCGCGGGCCGGCGACGCCTCGTTGTGGGCGATCACGGTCTGGCGGCCGACCTCCTCCATCGTCACGCTGCTGCGCCGGGCGAGCGGGTGCCCCGGGTGGATCAGCATCGCCAGCTCGTCGTCCCCCAGCGACAGCGAGCGGAGCCCCCGCTCGCGCGCGGGGAAGGTCAACACCCCGAAGTCGAGCCCGCGGCCGAGCACCTCGCTCGGGATCTGGCGGGCGGACGAGCGCCGCACCTCGACCCGCGCCTCCGGATGCTCGGCGCGGAAGCGTTCGACGATCGGCAGCAGCACGTGCACGGCGCCTTCGTTCGCGCCGATCAGCACGCGCCCCCGCCGCAGCTCCTGCAGCTCGCGCACGGCGCCTTCGGCCTCCGCCTTGAGCTGGACTAGGCGCTGGGCGTAGCCGAGCAGGAGCTCCCCCGCCTCCGTCAGGTGCCCGCCCTTGGACGACCGGTCGAAGAGCCGTTCGCCGATCCCCTCCTCGAGACGCCGTACCGCCTGGCTGACGGCGGGCTGGGTGCGGTGCAGCCGCTCCGCCGCCCGCGAGAAGCTCCGCTCGGCGGCGACGGTGAGAAAGACCTGCAGCTCCGCAACGTCCACGCGCTCCCTCCTCGACCTCGCTGCAGCCCCCCCGGTTCGCAGGCCATAACGATGGCTTATGGCTGGCTGCGCCGGCCAGCATACCGCACCGGCCTCGCGGCACTCAGTCGACGACGTAGCTGAAGAGCTTGAACTCGCCGTCGCGCTCGAGGATGGATCCGAACAGCGGGAGGGTCAGCTCGTTGCCCTCCTCGTCGAGGAGGTCGAGGACGGCTTCCCGATGCACGCGGTACGTCTCGTACGGGGTCGTCTCGCCCCGGAAGGCTACCGCGGCCAGTGTGTAGCGCCGTCCGCCGTGGCGTACTACGAGGCGCCGAAGGGCGTTGGTGCTCTTCTGGTGGAGGTCGCCCCAGACGTAGTCGAACGGCAACCCGCGCTCCGGTCGGCTCGACGGCAGCTCCGGCCAGACGACGGTGCGGAACTCCAGCTCGGACAGGGCCAGGCTGGCGAGGTAGTCGGCGTTCTCGGCGGCCAACCCGCCCAGCACGGCGCGGCTCAGCGCATCGGGCGAGGCGAAGGTCTGGTGGAGCGGCGACGGAGGGGACGGGCCGTCGGCGGAGGAGCACCCCCCGGCAACGAGACAGACCGCGATCGCTGGCGCGACCACCCCGGCGGCCCGCCGCCGAAGCCAGGCCCGACACCAGCGGGCAGGACCTCCGCGCGCTAGTTGAGCGAGAAGTCGGTCCATCCCATGAACCAGTCGTCCTGCCCCGATCCGGGCGGCCCGACGGCACCGATGAAGCTCGCGATGTCGAAGAACCCGTCGTTCGGCGGGACCGCCGGCCGGACCATGCCGGTCAGGGCCGGCGACGTCTCGCGCGGAGCGAAGTTCCGCGTCGGAT
This sequence comes from Acidobacteriota bacterium, assembly GCA_026707615.1. GTDB lineage: Bacteria > Acidobacteriota > Vicinamibacteria > Vicinamibacterales > UBA8438 > JAGWAJ01. The sequence goes on from JAPOWL010000053.1 coordinate 3,089, forward strand.
CGATCAGGTCGAAGGGACAGAAGGCGCAGAGGTGCGACGGCGCTCCGAGGACCGGGTCCGTCAGGTAGACGTTCGGGGCGCCCGTCACATACTCCATCGTGGGGACGGCGGCCTTCGCGTCGTCGTCGTCCGGCATGAAGTTGTCGACGCAGCCCTCGACGAGGCAGTTGCCGTAGACGATGCCGTTCTCCAGCGTCAGGTTGCCCGCGGTCAGCTGGGCGTAGGTGGCCGGGTGGTCGATGTCGATCGCCGCCTCCTTGAACCCGGTGATGATGAAGTTGCGAATGGTGGCCGCGGAGCCTTCGCGCAGCAGCATCCCGATGTCGCTCTCGTCGCCCGGGAAGTCGTAGGGGTCGCCGATCAGCGTCACGTTGTAGAGGGTGGGGTCGGAGCGGGGCGTCAGGTCGTTGTTGTCGCCGTTGTTGTCCGACTCGAAGCCGTTGTCGGCGTCGTCGCCCATCTGCATGGCGATCAGGAACTGGCCCTTGCCCTGCCAGCCGTCGGTCCAGTCGAAGCTGTCGTCGGCGATGGCGAAGCAGATGACGTGCTT
>JAPOWL010000252.1 GCA_026707615.1 Acidobacteriota bacterium
CGTGCCGCCCGCCGCTTCGCCGCCCGCCGACGTCGTGGCGCCCGCTGCTTCGCCGCCCGCCGGCGACGTGCCGCCCGCCGGCGTCGAGCCGCCCGCGGATATCGCCCCGCCGCCCGCCGACGTCGTGGCCGACGCCGCCTCGCCGCCCGCCGGCGACGTGCCGCCGCTCGCGTCGGGCGCCGTGGCGTTGTCGATGTTCGATCGGGTGGAGGTTCCGGCGGATGGCGCGCCGCCGGAGCGGCTGGCCCGGGTGCGGGAGCAGCTCGGCCCGTGCACGCGGTGCAAGCTGCACTCCGGCCGGACGACGCTGGTCTTCGGCGTCGGGAATCCGGACGCCGACCTGATGTTCGTCGGCGAGGCGCCCGGACGGGACGAGGATCGGGAGGGGATTCCCTTCGTGGGCCGCGCCGGCCAGTTGCTCACGCGGATCATCGAGGCCATCGACCTGCGGCGCGACGACGTCTACATCGCGAACGTCATCAAGTGCCGCCCTCCCGACAACCGGAACCCGGAGCCGGACGAGGTGCAGACCTGCGAGCCGTACCTCTTCGCCCAGATCGACTGCATCCGGCCGCGCGTCATCGTCGCCCTCGGCTCGTTCGCGGCACGCACGCTGCTGCGCGACGATCGCGCCTCCATCACGAGGGTGCGAGGCAAGGTGTTCGCCTTCCGAGGCGCGCAGCTCATCCCCACGTTCCACCCGGCGTTCCTCCTGCGGAGTCCGGATCGCAAGCGGGAGGTCTGGGAGGACATGAAGCTCGTCAGGTCGCTGCTGCGCGCGGGCTGAGCCGCATGGCCCGCCACGTCTCGGTCGCCGTGCCGGTGCCCTTCCTCCCGGCCCTGACCTACCGCGTTCCCGACGACATGCCGCGGCCTCCGGCCGGGAGCCGGGTGGCGGTCCCGCTCGGGAACCGCGTGGTGACCGGCTGCGTGATCGGTGAAGCCGTGCCCGAGGGGATGGGAGCGTCGCCCGATGCGGCCATCCGGGACCTGGCGTCGTGCCTCGACCGCGAGGCCCTGCTGCCGCCGCCGGTCCTGGAGCTGGCCCTCTGGGTGGCCGAGTACTACGCCTGCGGTCCGGGAGAGACGATCGCAGCGGCCCTCCCGCCGCTGGCGCTCTCGGCGGCCGCCCGCCGCGGGCCGCGGTTCAAGACGGAGCGGGTGGTGTCGGCGACGCCGCTCGGCCGCGACGCGGCCCGCTCGGACCGGCCGCCGCTCGGCCGCCGGCAGCGCGAGGCGCTGGCCGCCCTGGCGGAAGCCGACGGCGGCCTCGGCCTGCCGGCCCTGGGCCGACGGGGCATCGGCGCGGCGACGCTGGCGCGCCTGGAGCGGCGGGGCCTCGTCACGCTGGCGACGCGTCGCGTGGATCGGGAGCCCCCGGAGGGTCGAGCCGCCCGAGCCGCGTCGCCGGGGGCCGCCCCTGCTCTCGAGCCGACCGCCGATCAGGGGCGGGCACTTGCCGCGCTCCGGCCGCTGGCGGCGGCCGGGCGGTTCCGGGCGGCGCTGCTGCACGGGGTCACCGGGAGCGGCAAGACGGAGGTCTACCTCCGGCTGGCCCGCGACGTCTGCGCCGCCGGACGGAGCGTCCTGGTGCTGGTGCCCGAGATCGCGTTGACGCCCGCCGCGGCGTCCACCTTCCGCCGCGCCCTCGGCGAGCGGGTCACGGTGCAGCACAGCGGGTTGTCGGACGGCGAGCGCCACGATCAGTGGCACCGCATCCGGCGCGGCGAGGTGGACGTCGTCGTCGGCACGCGGTCCGCCGTCTTCGCTCCTCTCGCGTCGCTCGGGCTGATCGTCGTCGACGAGGAGCACGACGCTTCGTACAAGCAGGACGAGAGCCCCCGCTACCACGCGCGGGACGTCGCCGTGGTGCGGGCGAGGCAGGCCGGGGCGCTCGTCGTGCTGGGCTCGGCCACCCCCTCGATGGAGACCTACCACAACGCGCGAACCGGGCGCTACGCGTGCGTCGTGATGGGAGCGCGCGTCCACGAGCGCCCCCTCGCGGCCGTACGGGTGGTGGACATGCGTCCGGAAGTCGCGGCCGAGGGGCCGGACGTCGTGCTCAGCCGCGCCCTGCGGGACGCGCTCGCGGAGACGCTCGCGCGCCGGGAGCAGGCGCTGCTCCTGCTGAATCGCCGCGGGTTCGCGTCGGCGCTTCTGTGCCGCCAGTGCGGGCGGACGCTGGAGTGCCCGAACTGCAGCGTGTCGCTCACCGTGCACCGCGCGGCCGGGCGGGCGCGCTGCCACTACTGCAACTACGGCGTCGTCCGGCCCCGAACGTGCGGCCACTGCGCCGGGCCCTTCCTCGAGACGATCGGCTTCGGGACCGAGCGCGTCGAGGCCGAGGTGGCCGAGCGCTTCCCGGGCGCGTCCGTCGCCCGCATCGACCGCGACACCGTCCGGCGCCGCGGCGCCGCGGCCGCGCTGCTCGACCGCTTCGCCCGGGGGGAGGTCGACGTCCTCATCGGGACGCAGATGATCGCCAAGGGCCACGACTTCCCGAACGTGACCCTCGTCGGCGTGATATCCGCCGACGTCGGGCTGGCCCTGGCCGACTTCCGGGCCTCGGAGCGCACGTTCCAGCTCCTGACGCAGGTGGCGGGCCGCGCCGGCCGCGGCGACCGGCCGGGCGAAGCGGTCGTCCAGTCGTTCCATCCCGAGCACTACAGCGTCGGCTACGCGTGCCTCCAGACCTACGAGCCGTTCTTCGACGCCGAGCTCCGCTACCGCCGCCAGCTTCGCTATCCGCCCGCGGTGGCCATGGTCAACGCCGTGGTGCGCGGGCGCTCGCTGCAGGGGGCGATGGCCGATGCCGACGGGCTCGCGAGCCTGCTTCGCGGTCGGCCGGGGTTCGACGTGCTCGGCCCGGCGCCGGCGCCGATGGTGCGCCTGCGCGGGCAGCACCGCGCGCAGTTGTTCCTGAAGGGAGCCCACCGGCGCCCGATGCGCGACGCGCTCCTGGCCGCCCTGCGCGCGCGGCCCGACCTGCGCCGGCGGGTGACCGTGGACGTCGATCCCCTGAGCGTGCGGTAGTGCGTTCGGCGGGGAGGCCAGGGGCGCGGGCGACTACCGGAATCAGGCCGGCGGGCCGCCGGTGCTGATGACGATGGGGGTGGGAGTGAAGCAGAGGGCGAAGATCACTGCCGTCCCGAGCGCCGCCAGTCGGCGCGGCCGGTCGAGGGGGACGGCGTCGTCGAGGGTGCGGGGATGGCGCGGCCCGAAGACCAGGAGCGTCGCCAGCAGCAGCACCGTCCACGGGATCCAGGCCAGCGAGAAGACGCTCAGGAGGGCCAGCAGCGCGACCCCGCCGACGGTGACCGCGGTGGATCGGGCGCCGAGCGCCGCGTAGGAAATGTGGCCGCCGTCGAGCTGGCCGATGGGGAAGAGGTTGAGCGCCGTCGCCAGCAGCCCGAACCACGCCGCGAATCCCATCGGATGGAGGTGGAGCGTGTGGCCGGGCAGCACGTCGCCCAAGACGATCCACGCCGCCGCCTGGAAGAGGAGCGGCTCCCCCAGGTAGATCGCGGTTGCCTCTTCCAGCGCCGGCTGTGCGGGGCTCACCTGCGACAGGGAGAGCCCCGCGAAGAGCGCGGGCACGGCCACGACGAAGCCCGCGATCGGCC
>JAPOWL010000615.1 GCA_026707615.1 Acidobacteriota bacterium
AGATTCGCCTCGCCCGATTCCAGCGCCTCCGCCACGGCGTCGTTCGAGTCGGCCTGCCTGATGCGCTCGTCGTGGCAGCCGTCGCCGGCGTGCACCTTCTGGATCCCGCGGACGGCGGCCGTCGTGGCTGGGGCGGACTCGTCCGCCGCGCGGCACACGGCGTCGAGCAGGTTGGAGATCACCTTGTGGCTGTTGGCGGTCACCCCGACCCGCTTCCCGACCAGCAGATCGAGGATCATCCGCGCGCCCGTGTACGTCTTGCCGCTGCCCGGTGGCCCCTGCACCGGGAGAACCGAGCGGTCGAGGCGCGGGGCAATTCGCCGCACGGCGTCCAGCGGCGACTCGCCTGGACCCACGACAGTCTCGTGGCGCGACGACCCCGCGCCCGGGGGCGCCACCGCTCCGAGACGCGGCGGTACCCGAAGTAACAGGTCGAACGCCGCGCGGCGCGGACTGTCGGGTGCGAGGCCGCTGGATGCGACCTCCCGGGCCAGGCGCAGCAGACTCGCTCGCAGCACCTTGCTGTTGACCGTGTCGAGGGGCACGAGGGCGGCTGGATGGGGGACGGGTGAGTTGCGGCCGCGCTTCAGGTCGATCGTGCGGCCGGCTTCGTCGAGCGCGAACACCGTTCCGCAGAATCCGCGCTGGAGATCGTCGGTTTCGGCCGTCTCCGGGTTCTTCGGCGTATCGCCGACCTCGATTTCGTGCGTCTGTTCGGGGAAGCGGTAGCGATGGACCGTGGATCTCTTGATCTGCTCCACTGCGCCCGTGTAGGTCAGGCCCCCCAGCGTGGCCCGATGCTCGACGAGCTCCTCCGGCCCCATCTTGCAGCGGTCGAAGAACTCCCACCACGTCGACTTGTCTTCCCGCCGGTGGAACTCCAGCAGGTAGGCCAGCAGCCGCCGCGCCCGCTGCTCGTCACCCAGGTCGTCCACGTCCTCGGGCAATCCGTCGACGAGCGCGTCGAAAACGGCCTGGGTTTCGGCCGCCGACTCCCGCTCCTGCTCGCGTTCCTCATCCCGCGGCGCGGGCCGGGGCACGGCCGCGCCCGTTCGGGCCGCGAGCTCCGTCCGGCACGACTCCAGCCATTCGGCCAGGCGCAGCGTCGAGAGGCAGTCGTCCCGGTTGTAGCCCTCGATCTCCGCCCGCAGCTCGTCCGGCACGACGGCGCCGTTCCCGGACTCGAGCCGCACCTCGAGGTCGATGAGCGAGCGCGTCGCCTCTCCGAGCTCCACGTCCCGCGCGAAGCCGTAGAACGGTTCCAGCTTCTTGATCGAGTAGCTCTCGACGGAGGCGCGCAGCCCCTGCCGCACGATGCGGTACAGGTCGACGAACACCCGGCCGCGCAGCAGCCTGTCGACCTCTTCCTCGCGGGTCGCGTAGCGGCTCATCAGGCGCTTGACCGCCGTCGTCTCGTAGGGGGCGTAGTGGTAGATGTGGAATCCCGGATGGCGTTCCCAGCGGGCCATGACGGAGTCGATGAAGCGCTCGAACTCGCGCTTCTCGGCCGCGGCGTCGAGCGCCCAGCGCGCGTCGTAGCGGCCGTCCCGGTCTGCGAACCCGAAGAGGTACTCCAGACCGCCCTCGCCGGCGAAGGCGTCGCCTTCGAGGTCGAAGAAGAGGTCGCCGGCCGACGGCTCCGGGAGGGCTGCGAGCCCCTTGTCCGGCTCCACCGGCTCGATCAGCTCGTGGAGGCGCCCGCCGCCCTTTCGCGCCGCGTCCTGCACGCGCGCCTGCTCCCGGATGCGGCCCAGGGCCGCGGGGCTCACGCCGTCGATCGTGGGGTCGACCGGCAGGGGCAGCCCGCCGAGGGCGGCCATCGTCGGGATGTCGCGCGCGACCAGGCGCTGCCGCTGGCCGCGCGTGATCCCGGCCACCTGCGCGAGGTGGTCGTCGTCGCGGCGCCGGGCCACGCAATGGCCGTTCCAGTCGCAGAGCCGACAGTGGTCGACCGGTTCCGGATAGGTCTCGGGCGGCGCATCGGCGTGCGCCTCGAAGGTGCGGCGCACGGCGCGGTAGTACGCCGAGTACTCGACGACCCGGAAGTGGGCATCGAGGTGCCCGTCGCCGCCGCCGAGCGCGAGGTGCATCCACTCGGGCTCGCATCGCTGCACCGCGGCCAGCAGGTCGGAGTAGAGGAGGAGCTGCAGGAGCGCCGTCCCCCGGGCCGTGCGCGCGAGCTTCGCGTCCGCCACCTCGTACGACCAGGCGCCCAGGGCGCTCGGCGCCTCGACCCGGATCAGGAAGTCGGGGTAGCCGCTCCACCGGCCGTCGCCGCTCTCCAGGCGTCCCTGGTAGACCACATCGACCCCGCGCAGCATGGCGTCCGCGGTGCGGGCCGCGGCCGTCGCCCGGTCCTGTGTCGCGAACGGAGCGCCGGGCGCGGTGATGGTCGCCACGGTCCGGCCCTCGGCCGCGAGCGCCTCCAGGATCCGCTGCTCGTGCTCGATCCCGCGTTGCTTCAGCGCGTCGGCGCGCGGGTCGTCGTAGCGCAGCGGCGGCGTGACCTCGCCGAGCGCCTCGGCCCGGCGAAGCGTCGTCAGGTGGGGGCACGCGAGGTGCAGACTGAGGTCGGTGGCCGAGAACACGAGCCGGCCGTCGGCGCTGCGCATCGGTTACGCCCGCGCCTCCTGCACGATGCGATGGAACCTCGTGTCGGCGACCAGTTCCGGCCCGAGCAGCGTGACTCCCGCGTCCAGCAGTCGCGATGACTCCTCCGACCAGTCCTCCGTCACCAGCCGCATCACGACGATGCTGCCATCGACGACGTAGCCCGTCACGACGCGCTGTCCCGATCCCGATCCGCGCGGATCAGCTCGCTGCTGTCGATGGACGAACGCAGTCGTTGCCGCAGTGCCCGGGCACGGGCGGCGAATCCCTCCTGCTCGGGCAGGAGCGCCTTCCGAAGCAGCTCCCGGTGCTCGGCCTCCGCGGAGCGCCCGTGCGCCGCGGCTCGCTGCTTGAGAGCGCGGACCATCTGCTCGCTCACGTTGCGAACCGTCAGTTGGGTCATCCGGAGCCTTCAATGGAGCGCTGTCGTTGCCATCAAGCGTGCCGCCGTCCCGGCGTCCGTGTCAACCGGGCGGTTCCCAGGCCCCCGACGCCGCCGGTCCGGACGTCTGGTACGATCAGAGCCTCGTGGCCAGCCGGATGAAGACGACCCGCTACTTCGATGAGCAGGTGAGACGCAAGCGTCCCTACATCGACCCGCAATGGTGCAGCGACGTCATCGCAACGCCACTGCAGCGCGAACGACAGCGAGACGCTCGGATTCGCTACTGGGGTGAAGTGACCGTTCCGGGAGAGGTCTCGTCACGGGTGCTCCGAGTGGTGACACTCGAAGATGGTGAGACCATCCACAACGCCTTCTTTGACCGGGGTTTCCGAAAGGAGGGGCCGTGAAGTTGCACTACTACGCCGACACCGACAGCCTCTACGTCGAGTTCAAGGCCGGACCGGGCACCGAGACACGCGAGGTTGCAGACGGCTTGAACGTAGACCTGGATGCCAACGGAGACGTCGTGGGTTTCGACATCGACGGTGCATCCCGGCGCCTGGACCTGTCGACACTGGAGACGAGAGCTTTGCCCGTCCAGGTGTATCGGGCCGGCTAGGCAGG
>JAPOWL010000531.1 GCA_026707615.1 Acidobacteriota bacterium
GAACGGCGACGGCGTCCCCGACCTGGTGATCGCGTCGCTCCGGGGGCGGCGACTCGGCGACAAGCGTTCCGCCGTCGACGTGCACTTCGGCGCTCGGTCTCCGGCCGGGGGCATCGCCTTCGGGAGTTCGCCCGACACCGTGATCGACACGGACGGCGTTCACCTCGGGATCCAGCGGCACGACCTCGACGGCGACGGGCAGCTCGACATGATGGTCACGACCATCGGGACGCAGCTTCTCCGGGGCACCCTCTTCCGGAGGTTCGCCGGCTTCATGGGGGGCGAGATCCCCCTGCACCTCGAGCTCTTCCGCATGGACGGCGGCCACTACCCGGATGCACCCGACGCCGCGCGCCGCATCAACCTGCAGTACCCGGGCGCGCACCGCGGACCGGGATGGGTGCCCCTGGACATGGCGCTGCGGGGAGCGACGCACGAGCGCCGGCTGACCGAAACGACCCATCCGCGGGCTTTCAACACGCCGGTGCTGCTCGGGGACGTAACCGGCGACGGCCGTGCCGATCTCATCGTCGGTCGGGACCGGGGGGAACCGCCCGGTCCGCGCCGCCACGCGGACGACTCGCTGCAGGTCTATGTCGGCGAGCCGGGGCCGGACCTGTTCTCCCGCGAGCCTCACGAGGTCGTCGTCCCGCTCCCCGAGGACGGGGAGTACGTCTGGCTCACGGACCTCGACCGCGACGGCAGACAGGACATCGTCATGCACCACCCGTCCACGACGGAGCCGCATCGCGTAACCGTGCTGCTGGCCCGGCAGACCCCGGCACCGCCGCCGCCCGACTGACTCTCGCGGCGTGCCGGCGCCCGGCGGTCGGCTCGTCAGCGTGGGGTTGCTGAGCAGCGCGGACGACCCCCTCCGCGGGCCGCCGCCGCGGCTACGGCGGCGTCATCACGACGCGGAAGCCGATGAACGGCCGGCGCACGCCCGGGTCGGCGCCGCCGCGGATGGCGGCCCGCACGTTGGCCGGCGGGTCCACGAACGAGCCGCCGCGCATGACGAAGAGGGCGTCGGCGTCGAGATCGGCGGCATCGTCCTCCTCGTCGTAGGGGTACGGCTGGTAGGGGCTGCGGGTGAGCTCCCAGACGTTGCCGCTCATGTCGCGCAGGCCGAACGGGCACTCGGGACAGTCGAAGCTGCCGACCGGCGACGGACCGGCCGCGGAACCTGCGGCGCCCGGACGAGCCGCACGGAAGTTGGCCCGGCCTCGCGGCTCCCCGTTCCCCCACGGGTAGATGCGGCCGTCGGTGCCGCGGGCTGCCTTCTCCCACTGCGCCTCCGTCGGCAGCGTCACGCGCCAGCCGTCCGCGAGCCGCTGGCGCAGGAGCGGCGGCGTGCCCGGCCACTCGCGGAGCGTCGCCTCCAGCCAGCGGCAGTAGCGGAGGGCGTCGGGCCAGGAGACCGACCCGACGGGATGATCGGGCGCGCCGCGCAGCGCCTCCCGGTCGACGCTGATGCCCGTGTCGGACGCGAACGCGCGGTACTGGGCCACGGTCACCTCGTAGCGGCCGATGGCGAACGTGGGGAGGTCCACCGTGCCCTGGTTGCGGTCGGCCGACCAGCGTTCGTTGTCGAACGCCTGCCGGTCGACGGTCGGGTCGCTGCCCATCGTGAAGGGCCCCGCCGGGATGTCGACGAAGCCGAGCCGGGGGTCGTCCGGCAGGAACCAGGCTTCGGGGCGGAATCCCTCGATGGTCTCCGGGAGCGGCGCCAGCGCCCTGCCGGGCGAACTGGCCGGCTCGGGCGGTTGACAGGCGCCTGCCACCAGGGCGCAAGCGAGCGTGACGAGCATCGCTGCACGGCGCGCCGCTGCGGGAGACGCTGCTGCGGGAGACGCGGCTACGGGAGACGCTGCTGCGGGAGGCGCTGCTGCGGGAGACGCGGCTGCGGGAGACGGGGCGGCGGGAGACGCTGCTGCGGGAGACGCGGCTGCGCGACGCCAGGTTCTGCGACGCGAAGCCGCGAGGCGCGAAGTCGCGCGACTCGATTCCGCGCGACTCGATTCCGCGCGATGCGACGACTCCGCTCGTCCCGCGCTCAACAGGCGAATCTCCAGCCGTGGTCGCACGCCCGCTCGTGCAGATCCCGTTCCGACATGTCCGTCAGGTTCCGTCCTCCCTCCCGGAGGAGGAGACGGAGATCGAGGACCTTGGGCGGAGCGGCCAGCGTGCGTCCCGGCTCCAGCAGGTTGAGGCACGCGGGCCGGAAACGCAGCTCGCAGGCGCGGGCGAAGTAGTCGAGGGCCAGTTCCGGGTCGGCCTCGGCGACGACGCCGCTCGCATAGTGCCGGCCCAGCTCGTTGCAGGCCCAGGCCGAGGCGTCCGCGCAGTACGACGCCTCGATGCCTATCAGCCGCTCGCAGGCTTGGCGGTTCCCGCTCGAGCACGCCTGCTCCCAGAAGGGAACGGTGTCGCCCCGATGCCGCCCGTCGGTCGCTCCGAGCCCTGTCATCGCTCCGAAGAAGAGGACCCAGACTGCCATCTGCACGAGATTGGCGCGAGGGTGGGCCAGTCGTTCCCCGACGCGAGCGAGCGGTGCGCGCGCCTGAAGCGCCCCCGCGAGACGGTCTATCCAGGGCACGCACAGGTTCAGCAGCGGCACCGAGAGCAGCTTGTCGTAGAACGTCGGCGCGCCGAACGCGCCGAGCAGTGCGTAGAGCACGAAGACGCCGGCGCCGTACAACACGCCGAAGATCGCTTTCCCGACGGGGCTCCGTGGCGAGGTCGACGGATCGGTCACCAGCAGGTGGAGGCCGAGGAAGACGGCGGTCGGGATCTCCGAGTCTATGAAGTAGGGGATGCCGGTCGCCGCCGCGTAGAGGGCGCTCAGCCCGAAGAGGACGATGGCCGCCGACCCGGCCACGAGCGTGATCGCGAAGCGGTACATGACGACGAGGCCGGCGAGGAAGAGGAAGAGATAGATTCGCGGGGCGAGCGTCAGCGTGGTCGCGATCTCTTCCCCCCACGTCAACGGCGTCGCGCCGGTAGCGAGGAGCGCCACGGAGAACAGCCCGAGCGAGAACGCCGACGGGTTGAAGATGTGGACGCGCCGGCCTTCCCGCTCCCAGCGCACGAACTCCTTGCCGAGGAAGCCCACCGCGATCATGAGGAACTGCAGGTGGAACCAGTCGTCGCGGAACCAGAGGAAGAGGTTCGTGCTGAAGATGATCGGGAACGGGCCGAACCCGAGCACGTAGCGGTCGCGCCGCGACCAGGCGAGCAGCAGGTCGAAGGCGTAGGCGAAGAGGAGCTGGGCGACGAGCAGCCACGCATGCTCGTAGACGGGCCGCCAGAACCAGCCCCAGTAGGCGAAGACGGAGAGCTGCACCGCGGCCTGGACGTAGTGCTGCGGGCGGAGCGACACCTCCAGCGACCGGACGGCGCCGCGGCGCCGGAGCCGGGCTGCGAGCACGATCTGCCACGCCAGGAGCGCCAGCGCCGCACCCTGCAGCGACTGGGCGAGGACCGCGTTCGCCTGCGCGCGCGGGACGAGCGAAACGAGCAGCAGGGCCAGGGTCAGAGCGAGCGGAGTGCCGAAAGCCCGCGTGCCGGATGGCGGCGCGGACGCGCCCGTGGCCGGCGCGGGCACGCGCGGCGACCGGC
>JAPOWL010000494.1 GCA_026707615.1 Acidobacteriota bacterium
TGCTCTACCGCGACGAGCGCGCCCGCGGCGCCGCTGGCGATCACGAGCAGCACGCCGAGGACGGTCTGCGGGTCGGCGACGGTGCCGATGGCCAGGACGACGCCCGCGACGAAGCCGCCCACCGCCAGCACCGCGCGCATCAGCCGGTAGCCGAGGAAGCACGCCAGCAGCCCACCGCCCAGTAGAATGCTCGCAACAGGCATGTGGACGGTCACGGGCGGCATGACTCCCTGCATTATCAGCCGCGCGGCCGCCCGTCGCAATCCCGCCCGATGAGCGCACCGACCCCGGCGGCCTCCCGTGGCCTGCGCCTCGGCGGCCTGCTGGCGGCCGGCGGCGGTCTCGCGCTGTTCTTCTACTTCGTCCAGCGCGCGGGAACGACCGAGATCGCGGCCGGCATCCGGAGCATCGGGTGGGCGTTCCTCCCCATCGTCGTGCTCGGCGGTCTGCGCCTGCTGGTGCGCGCCGCCGCCTGGCTGCGGTGCATGCCGGACGGGCACGGGCTGCGGCTCCGCCACGTGTTCCCGGCCGTCCTCGCGGGCGACGCGCTCGGCAACCTGACGCCGCTCAGCGTGCTGATCGGCGAGCCGGCGAAGGCGATCTACCTCCGCCGCCGCGCGCCGCTGGCCGGCGTCCTGCCGGCCCTCGCCGTGGAGACGCTCTTCTACGCGCTGACCGCCGTCCTGGTGGTGACCGCGGGCGGCGCGGCGCTGCTGCTCCGGCTGCGCCCTCCGGCCGCGGAGTGGCTGGCCACCGCGGTGCCGCTGGCCGTCGTCGTCCTGCTGGCCGTGGCCGTCCACGTCATCATCTGGACGCGCACGCCGCTCGTCGGCCGCGCCGCGTCCTGGCTCGAACGTCGGGCGCCGGCCGGCGGGGCGGTGGCCGGCGCCGCGGCGCGGCTGCGGGATGCCGAGGCCCGCGTGCACCGCGACTACCCGCGCGGCTGGCGGCGCCTGCTGGGCGTGACGGCGCTCGAGACCGCGTTCCACGTGCTCGCCGTCGCCGAGGTGGCCCTGATGCTGAGCCTGCTCGGCGACCGTCCGGTGACCCTGGCCGATGCCCTCGTCTTCGAGGCGGCCAACCGGCTCATCACCGTGGCCTTCAAGTTCGTGCCGCTTCGCATCGGCATCGACGAGGCCGGCACCGCGGTGTTCGCCGCCGCCCTGCAGTTCGGCCCCGCGGCCGGGGTCACGATGGCCCTCGTCCGCAAGGGCCGGATGCTGGTCTGGATCTCGATCGGGGTGGCCGCCGTCGTCCGCCAGGGTCTCTCGCGAGCGGAGCCGGCGGGCGGGGCGGGGCGCCGCGCCGTCGTCGTGATGGCCCGCTCCCCCCAGGGGCGCCGCGCCCCCAAGACGCGGCTCGCGGCGGCGATCGGCGAGGAGGCGGACCGCCGCCGCCTCTACGCCGCGTTCCTGCGCGACACGATCGCCGCCATGCGCACGGTGCCGGATGCCGCGCTGCACGTCGCCTACGCGGAGCAGGACGACCGCGACGGCCTGCGCGCGCTGGGGCTGGCCGACGCCGAGCTGCTGCCGCAGCGGGGCGCCGATCTCGGCGCGCGGGAGCGGGGCGTGTTCCGGGACCTGTTCGGGGCGGGGTATGCCCGGGTGGCGATGATCGGCTCGGACCTGCCGACGCTGCCCCCGGCGCACGTCCGCCGGGCGCTCGAGCTCGCGGCGGCCCGCCGGGTCGTGCTCGGCCGGGCCCGCGACGGCGGCTACTACCTGATCGCGCTCGCGGCGGGCGAGGGCGGGGCCGTCCCCGACCTGTTCCGCGGGATTCGCTGGAGCACGCCGGCCGCGTTCGACGACACGGTGGCCGCCGCGGAGCGGGCCGGCCTGGCGGTCTCGCTCGTGCCGCCGTGGTACGACGTCGACGACGAGGACGGACTGGCCGCGCTCCGGAGCGAGCTGGCCGCGGCGGGCGGCGATGCGCGCGCCCCCGCCACGGCCGCGGCGCTCGCCGAGATCGGGCGCGATTAGATCTCGCGCCGCCCCTCCATGGCCTTGTGGACGGTGACGTCGTCCGCGTAGTCGAGGTCGCTGCCGACCGGCAGCCCCATCGCGATGCGCGTGACCCGCACCCCGAGCGGCTTGAGCAGCCGCGCGAGGTAGATGGCCGTCGCCTCGCCCTCGACGTTGGGGTTCGTCGCCAGGATGACCTCCTCGACCCCGCCGGCGCCGATCCGTTCGAGGAGGCTCCTGATCCGGAGGTCGTCCGGCCCCACGCCGGAGAGCGGCGACAGGGCGCCCATCAGCACGTGGTAGAGGCCGTTGAACTCGTTCGTCTTCTCGATGGCGGCCACGTTGTGGGCGTCCTCGACCACGCACACGACGCCCTGGTCGCGCCCGTCGTGCGTGCAGTAGTAGCACGGGTCGACGTCGGTGATGTTGTGGCAGACTGAGCAGTAGGTGATCCGCTCCTTCACGTCGCGGATCGCCTCGATGAGGGCCTCCGCGTCGTCCCGCGGCTGGCGGAGGAGGTGGAAGGCGAGGCGCTGGGCGCTCTTGGCGCCGATGCCGGGGAGGCGCTGGAGCTGCTCGATCAGGGCCGCGAGCGGTCCGAGTCGCGTCATCCCGTGAGCCCGGGGATGCCCAGGCCGCCCATCATCCCCCCCACCTTGCCGGCCACCGTCTCGTCCACCTTGCGCTGGGCGTCGTTCACGGCGGCGACGATGAGGTCCTGCAGCATCTCGACGTCGTCCCGCGAGACCACCTCGGGATCGATGGTGATCTCCTGGATCTGCTTGGAGCCGTTCATCACGACGGTGACCATGCCGCCGCCGGCCGTCGCCTCGACCCGCGTGGCGGCGAGGTCGCGCTGCAGTTGCTCCTGCATCTGCTGCGCCTGCTTCATCATCTGCTGGATGTTCATGGGGGGCTCCGGACCGGCCTTCAGATCTTCTCGACGCTCTCGATCTCGGCCGGCAGCACGTCGAGCAGGGCCTTGATCACGCTGTCCTTCATGACCCGCTCGCGCAGCGGATCGACCTCGCCGCCGTTCGCGTCCCTCGCCGTCGCCGACCCGCGCCCGCCCTCGGCCGGCGCGGGAACGTCCGCCGCTTCGCCGCCGGTGGTGACGGAGACGGCGATCGGGCGGCCGACCACCTCGGACGCCACGGACTCCATCCACGTCCGGTTCTGCTCGGCCTGACGGAACAGCGAGCGCTGCGTAGCCGTGAACGTGAACTCCAGGCGGTCGTCACAGAGCGCGATCCGTTGCGCCTGGGCCACGACGGTACCGTGGAAGAAGCTCTTGGCCTTCTTGATGGCGTCCAGCACGGCGGCCTTCGCGTCCGCGTCATCGGGCGGGGCGGCGCGGGCCGGGCCGTCGGGCTCTCGGACGGGGTCGGCGGACGTCGTCGCGGCCGGGTTGTCGGCCGGCTGCGCCGATGACGCCGCGGTGGCTGTCGCGGCCGGGGCGGCGGTCCTGCGTGCCGGCGGTGCGTCCGATGCCGCTGCGGGCAGGGGCTCGGCCCCATCTTCGGCGCCTGGTGCGCGGGACGGCCTCGCGCTCTCGGTCGGAGGCGGGGCCACGGTCGAGGCCGGGGCCGGGGGCGTGGCCTGGGTCGCGGCCCGCGTTTGCGCCGGGGACCTGGCGGGGGTCGC
>JAPOWL010000059.1 GCA_026707615.1 Acidobacteriota bacterium
CTCCATTGGGCGACCGTCAGGGACCTCTGCGCCACGAAGATCTTCCTGGCGATCGACGACGACCTCGCGCTCGCGCGGCGGATCGCGCGCGACACGAGCACCCGCGGTCGAACGGCGGAGTCGGTCCGGCGGCAGTGGTCGGAGACGGTGCACCCGATGTTCCGGCGCTACGTCGAGCCGACCCGACGCTTCGCCGACCTGACGGTCGACGGGGCCGCACCCCTGGAGGCAACGGTCGCCGCCGTGCTGGCGTTCGTCCGTCCCGCCGGACGCACGCCCTGACGGGCCCGTGGGGAGTCTTCGCGCGCTACGGCGGAGACTCGGGGCTCGGCGTTCCGGCGTGGAGCCTCCGCTCGCGTTCGAACACCCGCCCGAGCTGGTCGACGGCCGCCGCGAGGAGCCGCTCGCGCGGCGGGTCGGGCGGCGCCGGCGACCGGGAGAAGAGCTCCGCCACCGCAACCACGCCGCCGTCCGAGGTCACCGGCAGGACGCACAGCGAACGCACCCCGTCGAGGGCGGCGCGCCGCGCGTCGGAGATCCTGGGCTCCACGGTCAGGCTGCCGATCCAGCGCGGCGCGGCCGCCGCGACCGCGCTCCGGAGGAGGTCGTCGCCCCCCTCGTCGCAGCAGACGTCCACGGCCGCCCGCGCCGGCGGCGGCATCGCGGACTCGTCCGCCACGTACCACACGCCGGTGGAGACCAACCCGTTCCCGTCCGCCCGCGCCAGGTACACGGTGGCCGCGTGCCAGCCGCCCCCCTCCCCCACCGCGCGCAGGAGGTCGCGCGCCGCCCGGTGAAACGCCGCACCGTCGCGGCCGACGGCCATCGCCTCCAGCAGCAGCTGCAGCTCGGCCGACCGCGCGGTCGCCGAGGCGGCGCCGCCCCCTGCCGCGTCGGCTGCGGTTCGCGACGCCGTCACGTCGGCATGCAGAAGCAGCGTGCTGTCTCCTGCGGTGGGAATCATCCGCACCTCGATCCAGCGGCCGTCGGGAGTGCGCAGCGTCTCGACCGCGGGCTCGCCGAAACGCCGGAGGCGCAACTCGACCCAGGCCTCCGTCTCGGCTTCCGGGACGAGCACGACGGCGCGCCGCGCCGCGTAGCGGAGGAGGTCTTCGTACTCGAGACCGGACTTGAGCCGGACCGCCGGGTAGAACTCGCGGAACCGGCCGTTGCACGCGGTGAGGCGCCCCTCCGAGCTCCACACCGCCAACCCGGCGGAAAAGCTCTCGAGCACGGCGGCCAGGCGTGCGCGCGCCACGGCCGCCTCGCCCCGAGCCGCCCGCAGGCGCCACGCGAGCAGCCCGGCGGCGACGGCGAGCAGGGCGGCCAGCAGGCTGATCGCGATCATGGGGAATGGTAGCCGGGGCCGGTGCCTTGACAGCGACGCGGCCGGGACGTACGTTTCTCGTTGAATCGATGCGAGGCTCGAGAGCAGTCCTCACGCTGGCCGCGGCGTTGGCGGTGGGCGTCGTTGCGGCAGCGGACGCACGCGCGCAGACGACCGACGACGCACCGCCGGCGGCGGACGACGCACCGCTGACGGCGGACGAGATCCCGATCTCGTTCGACCGCGTCCAGCGAGAGCTCGACCGAGCCCTGCGGGCGCCCAACGCCGGCCGCCGGTTACGCCTGAACGACTACGTCACGGTCTACGCCCGACTTCCGGCCCTCGACCTCATCGAGAACACCTTCGACCTCAGCCAGGGACCGATACCGCACGGGGCGCCGACGCGCGTCGAGATGCTGAACGCCATGACGCCGCGCGAGTGGCGCACGCAGGGCGTGAATCTCGCCAACGTGATCGGCTGGACGGTGCGCCGCATCAACCGCTAGCCGGTAGCCCGCCCTTCGTCGCCCGCGGCTCCGCTGGGCGCCCAACCCAATCCCTCAGGAGTCCGCGCGGTTCTACGGCGCATACCCGGCGAGCCCGGACCCGCGCGTCGGGAGTGCTGCGCTCGCGCGAAACCCGTGCGTCGTCCGTCCCGCCACCAGACCGGCGGCCGTTCGCGCCCGTCCCCTGGCGCGCCCCGTCACGGCTCCTGCACCGTCCAGTGTCGGAGCGGCACCGACACGAGCATGTACTTTCTGCGCAGTTCGACGACCAGGCTCGCGTAGTCGGTCCGGGCCACCTCGCCGCGCACGAGGCGCCCGCGCAGGCGCCGAAGCTCGTAGCGGTAGAGGTCGTTGACGAACTCGTGGACGATCTCGGGGCGGGTCTCCGGCGTGGGCCGGACGCCGTGGCGCGCAAGCGCCTCCTGCACGAGAGGGTGATACCGGACGGCCAACGCGCGACCGGCTGGGCCCGAGAGGTCTACGCGGTGGCGAGCGCGTCCGCGGTTTCCACCCCGTAGGCGCGGAACCAGGGCTGGGCGCTGCTCAGGGCGCCGTTGACATTGCCGATGTTGCGGATTCCTTCCGTGCGGAGCCAGTCGCGGAAAGCACCGGCACCGTCCTTGGCATAGACGGGAATCCCGTCCTTCCAGGTGGCCCGGCCGCAGAGCACGCCGGAGAAGGCCGCACGCGACTCGCCGGCCAGGGTGAGCGCCTCGGTGAACTCGGCGTTCCCCACTCCGGCCGACAGGTAGATGAACGGCTTCCTCGCGCTTGCCGATGCCTTCTGGAACAACGCGATCGCCTTCTCCCGGTCGTAGACGGCCGTGCCCGTGAAGCTGTCCGACCCCTCGACGTACTGCATGTTCACGGGAACTTCCACCTTCATCACGTCGACGCCGTAGCGGTCCTTGGAGAACTCCGCCATGCTCCGGGCCACGACCTGCGGCTTGCGCTTCGCGTACTCCGGCCCCTTCTCGTCGCCTCCGGTGTGGTCGTAGCCGACGAACTCCAGGAAGAACGGAATGTCGTTGGTGCGGCACTCGTCCCCGATGCGCTCGACGAACGCGTGCTTCTCGTCGTTGACTTCCTTGTTGTCGTACGGCGTGTAGTAGATCAGCACCTTCACGCAGTCCGCACCGGCGTCCTTGAGCCGGCGCACGGACCAGAAGGGCAGGAGGTCGGGAAGGCGCCCCGGCCGCGTGTTGTCGTAGCCGCTCTCCTCGTAGGCGAGCAGGAGCCCGGCGTTGGGGCTGCGCAGCCTGGACGGCTCCAGCCCCCACTGGGGATCGAGCAGGATCGCGGAGGCGTGAGGCGTCAGGACCTCGGTGACGACGGCCTTGAACTCCTCCATCATCGCGTCGGTGGCGTCGCTCCCCTTTGCCTTGGCGAGCGCCTTCTTGAGAGACCCGCGCTGGTCCATCGCTGCCGCCGCGATGGCACCGGTGTCCGTCGACACCGCCTTCATGCCGGCGAGCTTTCCTGGTGTCATGGGCACAATGGCTTGCACTCCCCGCGCCGTCGAGCGGCACGAAGCCAGAATTATAGCGCGTCGACCGGGGGGGCGTGCGGACGACGGCGCCGCGTGGTACGCTCGCCCTGGCGGGTCCGGTGACCGGCGCGCGCCGGGCCGCTCGGACCAGCGCGACGGAGGGCAACCGGTGAAGCGGATCGCTTCCGTTCCGGCGGCGGCGCTCATCGCCATCTCCGCCGTCCTCGGGGGCCTACGCATTGTAGCTGTTTTTCCTCAGGTAAAGCTTATTATAAGGTGTGTTTT
>JAPOWL010000205.1 GCA_026707615.1 Acidobacteriota bacterium
CCCCACCGTCCCAGGAGCTTGCGCCGCGGCACGCACTCCGTTGGCGTTCTGCGGCGCAAGCTCCCAGGCCCTTCTTCTCGCACCGGCGCCACGGCGGCCGCCGGTGCTACCCCGCGGGCGGAGCGGGGCCCCGGAACAGGACTGCCGCCGCGTCGAGGGCCTCGCGGTCGCCGACCAGCACCGCGGTGTCGCCGACCCGGTAGCGGAACGTCTCGTCGCGGCGGTAGATCGGCACGCCGTCGCGCACCACGGCCACCTGAATCGCGTTCGTCCGCCGGCGCAGGTCGAGGGTCCGGGCGCTCCCGCCGACCGCGGCGGCCCCCTCCTCCACCTCGACGAGCTCGAGCGCCTCGTGGATGCCGAGGTGCTTCAGGGTGTCGAGCTTGAGGTCGGGCGCCGCCGTGCCGCGCAGCAGCCCGTAGTGCTCGCGCCGCACCGCGTCGAGCTCGCGCGCGATGCGCGCGGCCGGGAGCTCGTAGCTCCGGAGGGCCCGCGCGAAGAGCTCCAGCGAGGCCTCGAACTCCTCCACCACGACGTCGGTGGCCCCCTTCCGCATCAGGTCGTCGATGGAGCGGACGTAGCGGGTGCGCACGACGATGCGCGCGGAGGGCGCGACCTCGTGGGCCACCGCGGCGCCCCGGCGCTCGTCGACCGGCGACGAGACGGCGTAGACGATGATGCGCGACCGCGCGGCGGCCACGCTCTCCAGCACGGCGTGCCGCGTCCCGTCCCCGAAGACGGCGAGCACTCCGTCCGCGCGCGCCTGGCGGACGAGCTCGAGGTTCTGATCGACCACGACCACCGTGATGCCGGCCGCCCGCAGCATCCGCGTGAGATAGCGGCCGGCGACGCCGTAGCCGACGATCACGGCGTGCCCGTGCGCCGCGTCCGCCGGCGCCGGCCCGTCGGCGGCCGCACGCCGCCCCGGCAGCCGGCGCACGAGGGCGTCGGCGATGGGGCGCGCCGTGGCCACGAGGAACGGCGTGGCCATCATCGACAGCGCGGCGACCGACAGGAAGAGCTGGTAGTGGTCGTCCGCGAAGAGGCCCAGCGGGAGGCCCGCCGCGGCGAGCACGAAGGAGAACTCCCCTACCTGGGCGAGGCTGAGGCCGGTCGTCAGTCCGACGTCGAGCGACCGGCCGCGCAGCATCACGGCTCCGGTCGTCACGAGCGCCTTGACGGCGATGAGCGCCAGCGCCGCCCCGATCACGAGCAACGGCTGCCCGAGCACGAGCGGGACGTCGAGCAGCATGCCGATCGACGTGAAGAAGACGCCGCTGAAGAGCGCCCGGAACGGCAGCACGTCGGAGAGCGCCTGCAACCCGTACTCCGAGTCCGAGATGATCAGGCCGGCCAGGAAGGCGCCGATGGCGAGCGAGAAGCCCACGCCGGCCGTGACGAGAGCCGTGGCGACGGCGAAGAAGCCGATGGAGAGCGTGAACAGCTCGCGATCGCGCACGAGGACCACGCGGTCGAGCGTCCAGCGCACGACCGCCCGGCCCCCGACGACGAGGGCCCCGACCACCGCGAGCCCCCCCAGCACGCGGAGCCACAGGTCCGTCCCCGCCGCCTCCTCGCGGCCCGCGAGGAGCGGCGCGAGCAGCATGAAGGGGACGACGCAGAGGTCCTGGAACAGCAGGATCGACACCGACTCGCGCCCCGGGGGCGTGTCCAGCTCCCCGCGGTCGGCGTACGCCCGCGTCACCACCGCGGTCGACGACAGGGCGGCGAGGAAGCCGTAGAAGAGAGCCCTGCCGAGCGGAACGCCCGAGGCGGCGCCGGCTGCCGCCACGAGCGCGATCATCCCGCCGACCTGCGCACCGCCCGCCACGAGCACCGAGCGGCCCCAGCGCAGCACCACCGAGAGCGAGAACTCGAGGCCGATGGCGAACAGGAGCAGCACGACGCCGATCTCGGACAGGGCGGAGACTGCCTCCGGATCGGGGATGAGGCCGGCCCCGGACGGGCCGATCAGGACCCCGGTCAGGAGGAAGGCGACCAGCGGGGGCAGCCGGACCCGATGCGCCAGCGCCACGATCGGGATGGCGAGCCCGGTGATGATCGCCAGGTCGCGCAGCACGTCGAGGTCGTGCATGGCGGTCGCCGCGGGCCGCTCAGCGCGCCTCGCCGCCCGGGGTGTAGGCGAGGTTGGCCGCGAGCCACCGCTCGGCTTCCGCGACCGGGACGGCCTTGCGATCGGCGTAGCTTTCCACCTGGTCCGCGCCCAGGCGCCCGACCGTGAAGTAGCGCGCCTCGGGGTGAGCGAAGTAGAGGCCGGCCACGCTCGCCGCCGGCGTCATCGCCGCGGCCTCGGTCACCGCCATTCCGGCGGCGCGTGCGTCGAGCAGGTCGAAGAGCGGGAACAGCTCGCTGTGGTCGGGGCAGGCAGGATAGCCGAAGGCGGGACGAATGCCCCGGTAGCGCCCGGCGATGAGTTCCTCGGGCGCGGGCGGGCCTTCGCGCTCGTAGCCCCAGTCGCGCCGCACCCGCGCGTGCAGGTACTCGGCGAACGCCTCGGCCAGGCGGTCGGCCAGCGCCTTGACCATGATGGCCCGGTAGTCGTCGCCGTCGCGCTCGAAGCGCTGCACCAGCTCGTCGGCGCCGATGCCCGCGGTGACGGCGAAGGCGCCGACGTGATCGGCGACGCCGGCGCCGGCGGGCGCCACGTAGTCGGCCAGCGAGAGGTTGGGGCGCCCGCCGTCGAAGGCCTCCTGCTGCCGCAGCATGTGGAAGCGGGCGAGCTCCGGCTCCGACTCGGCCCGGTCGGCGTCCGCACCGGCGTCCGCGCCGCCCGGGTCCGCGCCGCCGGCGTCCGGGGCGCGAATCACGACATCGTCGCCGTCGCTCACGGCGGGCCAGAATCCGTAGACGCCGCGCGCGGAGAGGCCCTCGGCGTCGACGATCTGGCGCAGCAGCTCGGTCGCCTCCGCGTAGAGCTCGCGCGCCGCCGCCCCGTGGCGCGGATCGTCGAGGACGGCCGGGAAGCGGCCCTTGAGCTCCCACGCGGCGAAGAAGAACGTCCAGTCGATGTAGGGCGTCAGCTCGTCGAGGGGAACGTCGACGGCGCGCCGCCCGGTGAACGCCGGCGCCGGCACGTCCGCGTCCCCCCACTCCGTGCGCAGTGCGTTGGCCGCGGCCTCGGCGTAGGGGCGCAGGGGACGCCCACCGCGGGCCGCGAACTGCTCCCGGAGCACCGCCTGGTCGGCGCGGTTGGCCTGGTCGAACGCCGTCTTCCGTTCCGGGCTCAGGAGCGAGGCGACGACGTCGATCACGCGCGAGGCATCCGCGACGTGGACGGTCGGCGCGGGGTACTCGGGGGCGATCCGGACCGCCGTGTGGCGCCGGCTCGTGGTCGCCCCGCCGATGAGGAGCGGCAGCGCCATCCCGCGTCCCGCCATCTCCTTCGCCACGAAGACCATCTCGTCGAGCGACGGCGTGATGAGGCCGCTCAGGCCGACCAGATCGGCGCCTTCGTCCGACGCGGTCCGCAGCACCTGGTCGCAGGGCACCATCACGCCCAGGTCGATCACCTCGTAGTTGTTGCAGCGGAGCACCACGCCGACGATGTTCTTGCCGATGTCGTGCACGTCGCCCTTCACCGTGGCC
>JAPOWL010000152.1 GCA_026707615.1 Acidobacteriota bacterium
TGGAAGTCGAGGTGAAGGCTGCGTGAGCCGAGCCCGCGCACGAGTTTCCTTGTAGGGCACTTCTGTGAGACGGCCGGGTCCTGAACGGCCCTTGCCCAGTCACCTCGACGCTGCCAGTTCGCGTCCACCGTTGCCCGCATCCCGGAACGGGGGCGCCCCGCTGCTTTGCCGTTGACCCCGGATGACCTCCCGCGTACATTCCGTGTACGCACGTCGCCACCAGCGTCGTTCGCGCGGGATCGGAGCCATGTCCATATTCCAGCCCGAGGAACGCCAGCTTCTCGAGTCGCTGGGGCGTCTCGCCGACTGCAACCCGTTCGTCCCCGAGTTCATTGACTGGGAGCGGTCGGTGCTCGGTGCCGGTCATGAGCCCGATGGTGCGGTGTGGAGCCTGCGGGCGGCCGGGCTGGGGGAGAGCCCCGCCTTCGCGCGGCTGGGCGCGGCGGCAGAGGAGGTCGCGCGCCGGGCCCGGGAGCGGTTGCTGCAGAGCAGGGCGGCGACGCTGGAGGAGCGGTCGAGCTACGCCCGGGTTGCGGTCTTCGTGCTCTACCAGCGCCACGCGGACATGCTGCACGACCTGCACCAGGACGCGGCCCGCGGGCGACGCCGCGTGGCCGGCTTCCGCTCGTTCCGCCGCGATCTGGACCACTTTCTCGACGCCGGCCGGTTCCGGCTCACGCAGGCCGTCGACCCTGCGCACCTGTTCGCCTGCTTCTACCAGGTCCGACGCGCGTTCCACCTCATCTATCGCCACATCGTGGGGGCTTCGCGCCCCGCCTCCCGCCTGCGCGCGGCGGTCTGGGAGTCGATCTTCACCCACGACGTGCAGCGCTACTGGCGTTTGCTCTACGACCGGATGCAAGACGTCACCACGCTCATCACGGGCCCCTCGGGGACCGGCAAGGAGCTCGTCGCGCGCGCCATCGGGCTCTCGCGCTACATTCCGTTCGATCCCGATCGGGAGATGTTCGCCGACACCCTGGACGGGGCGTTCCATGCGGTGAACCTCGCCGCGATGTCCCCCACGCTGATTGAATCCGAGTTGTTCGGTCACCGGAAGGGCGCGTTCACGGGGGCCGTTCAGGACCGCGTCGGCTGGCTGGAATCGTGCCCGGCGCTCGGCACCGTGCTGCTCGACGAGGTGGGCGAGATCGACGCGTCGATCCAGATCAAGCTGCTGCGGGTGCTGCAGACGCGGGAGTTCCAGCGCGTCGGCGAGACGACGACGCGCGAGTTCCAGGGGAAGCTCATCGCCGCGACGAACCGCGACTTGGAGGCGGAGATGCGCGCCGGCCGGTTCCGCGAGGACCTGTACTACCGGCTCTGCTCGGACCTGATCGTGACGCCGTCGCTGCGCGAACAGCTTCGCGACGCGCCGGAGGAGCTGCGCAACCTGGTGCGGTTCGTCTGCGAGCGCGTGATCGGCGCCGACGGCGCTCCGCAGCTCGCGGACGAAGTGCTCGCCTGCGTGGAGCGGGACCTGGGACCGGACTACCCCTGGCCGGGCAACGTCCGCGAGCTGGAGCAGTGCGTGCGCAACGTGCTGGTGCGCAAGCGGTACCGACCGCCGGCCCGGCGGGAGCGGGATGCGGACGCGCCGGACCTGGCCGCCGCACTCGGCGAGGGGCGCCTCACCGCCCGGGACCTCCTCCGCCGCTACTGCACGACGGTCTACGCGCGCACCCGCAGCTACCAGGAGACGGCCCGCCGCCTGGAGCTCGACCGCCGCACCGTGAAGCAGCACATCGACCCGGAGCTGCTCGCACGCCTCACGCCCGATTCGGCACCATCCTGATCGCAGACGGGCCGCGGTCGGCCCGCCCCTCGCGCCGGGATTCTGTTCGCCGCGATCTGTACCTTGGATGTCACCCCCTGGACAAGCCACGTACGCCGCGGCAGCTTCGGCGTCCCGCCCGCGGACTCGCACGGCCGGCGGCACCCGGTTGCCGCCGGGAGCGAATCGGCCCCGAAGGCTGGCCTCGCGGACGAAGAGTTGCTCCCGCGCACAGTAGCCGAAGGCCTCGAATGATGGCCGCGGCGCCGGTTGGCACCGGATCTGCAGAACGTATTCCGTGCTCGCGACGACGCGAGCGAGCAGGGGAGCGTGCCAGGTGAAGCGAAACGGGAAACGGACGGGAACGCAGTCGGGCGGCGGGCGCACGGGGCGCAACGTCGTGCTGGGCACCGCGCTGGCCCTGTCCGGTGGGTGCGCGCTGATGGCGAACTCGACCACGCAGTTCATCGAGGTCACGTCCACGCCTCCCGGAGCACGGATGCTGATCGACGGCCGGGCCGTCGGCGAGACGCCGCTGAGCGTGGAGCTTCCGCGTCGCCGGAGGGGCCCCGTCCTTCGATTCGAGAAGGTGGGCTTCCGATCGGAGGTGATGCCGCTCCGGCGCTCGCTCAGTTGGCATCTTCTTGGCAACACCTACTTCGTGGCACGCCCTCCGCAGGACAGCTACACCCCCGCGATGTGGGTTGGGGCCAATGCGATTACATGGGGGCTCGACTTCGCGACCGGGGCGGCCTTCGCCTTCCCGAGCGAGGTCGACGCGACGCTGGCCCCCGCTGGGCACGACGGGAGCACGCGGCTCCACCCCGCGACACGGCCAGGTCGGCGATTCTCGTCGCGGCTGATAGCAGCGGAGACCAGGTCGGCGGCGGCGTGGCTCCGGACCCACCGACGTGCGGGAAGCGATACAGGTCGTGCATCGTCAGGGGGAGCACAGTGACGATTCCTGTCGGGGTATCCGGCTTGACAACCCCTCCCACGCGGCATCGACGGCGAAGCGCGCCGCCGGTGCTGGTACTGGGCGTCCTACTGGCCGGCTGGCCGACGTCCGCCTTTGCCCAGGTCGCCTTCGAGCAGTACGAGGTGACTACCGGCACGGCGCCTCGCCAGACGGTCCTGACGGGCTTCCTGCTCGGCGGCCCGGTCGGGGACCTCGTCGCGCTCTCGGTCGACGAGTCGGGCGACCGGCGGGTGCAGGTCTACGCGTTCGACCAAGGGACATGGGCGGCGACGTTCGAGACGGATCTCGGTCCCGACGTGTCGTTCGTCGACGTGGCTTCCATCGCTGGCCGCGACCGGCTGATCGCCTACGAGCCGGGCCGCATCCGCGCGCTGGATCTCGAATCGGGGATGTCGCGAGCGCTGGTCGCCGTCGTCGCCAGCTTCGATCCGCCCCGCGGCGGCCCGATTCCCCACGCGGACATCACCCGGGACGTGAACGGGGACGGTCGCGACGATCTGGTCGTGCCGGGTGCCGACGGATTCCGGGTATTCGTGCAGACGGGCGCCGGCGCGTTCGCCGACCCGGTGACCGTGGGCCCGCCGGCCGAACTGGCCCGAATCTACGGAGCCGACGGGTATCGCTTCGATCCCTGGAGCGAGAGCCGAATCCACGAGATGGATTTCAATGGCGACGGGCGCCGCGACCTCGCGTTCTGGAGCGGCGACCACTTCGAAGTGCGTCGCCAGGACCGGCGCGGCTCGTTCTCCGCGGAAGCCGAGACCTTCACCAGCGACGTGGCCTTCGATTCCGACGACCGCTCCTGGCTCGCCACCGGCGACATGCAGGGGCGCGTGC
>JAPOWL010000571.1 GCA_026707615.1 Acidobacteriota bacterium
GGCCGCCGAGCGGGCCGCCGCGGTGATCGTTCATCACGACGTAGGCGGGCAGGCTCGCCGCCTCGGAGCCGAGGCCGTAGGTGAC
The DNA here is from genome assembly GCA_026707615.1 of Acidobacteriota bacterium. GTDB lineage: Bacteria > Acidobacteriota > Vicinamibacteria > Vicinamibacterales > UBA8438 > JAGWAJ01. The sequence continues at coordinate 86 of JAPOWL010000571.1, forward strand.
CCACGACCCGACGCTGGGGAAGCCCATCCGGATCTGGCCGGACTGCATCTCGTAGGTCGCTTGGATGTGGTCGTTCGACCGGCCGTACAGCGACCGGATGAACGCCATCTCGTCGACCTTGCCGCCCAGGTGCGGGAAGATCTCCGAGACCTCGATGCCGCTCTCGCCGTGCCGGTGGAACTCGAACGGGCTCGGCATCAGCGGACCGGGGTGCCCCTGGCGGACGACCACGGACTCGGCCATCGGCTGGCCGGCGTACTTCGTCAGCGCCGGCTTCGGGTCGAAAGTGTCGACCTGGCTGACGCCGCCGCTCATGAAGAGCGAGATGACCGCCTTGGCGCGCGGCTCGAAGTGCGGCTGCCTGGGCGCGAACGGGTTGCCGGGGATGGGCAGCTCGCAGGTGTCGGACTGCGCCGCCTCCGCCGCCAGCAGGCCCTGCCTGTCGAGCATGTCGGCCAGGGCCAGACCCGCGATGCCGCCGCCCGACTGGAACAGGAAGTCGCGCCGCGACCAGAACGTCTTCTTCCGGCAGTGGTGGTGATGATCGTCGTGCATCGTCGTGTCCTCTGTCTGTCTGTCGGTCTGCTGCTGTCTGTCCGCGATTCCGTGTCCGTTCCGCTATCTCAGGTACAGGAACTCGTTCAGGTTCATCATCACGTGCGTGAAGTCGACCAGCGACTGCTCGGTGGCGAGGCCGCGGGCGACCTCGCGCTCGGCGTCGGTCGGCTTGCGGGTCAGCGCGATCAGGTAGGCGAGATCGATCTGAGCGTCCAGATCGCCCGGCGCCTCGCGCTCGAGCCGCGCCGCGAAAAGCTCGGCCTGGTTCAGCACGAACGGGTTGTTCATCAGCGTCAGCGCCTGCGTCGAGACGGTGGAGACGTTGCGCGCCGCCGCCGTCTGGTTCTGATCCGGCAGGTCGAAGGTGTCGAAGAACGGGAAGCCGAGCGACCGGCGCCGGAAGACGTAGACGCTGCGGCGCCACACCTCGGGACGGTCAGGCTCCTCGCACCAGAAGCCGGTGGACGGCGCGGTGATCCGCTGTCCGGCCGGGGGACTGCCGCACCAGAAGCCCTTGCCGTCCGACTGGAAGAGGATGTCGGACGGGATGTGCGGGAAGATCGCCGGCCCGCCCACGGTCAGGTCGATGCCGCCGCTGACGGTCATGATGGCGTCGCGCAGTATCTCGGCCTCGAGCCGCTGCCCGCGGTAGTGCCAGAGCAGGTTGTTCTCCGGGTCGGCGTCCGCGCTCGCCTCGTGCCTGAACGAGGACGCCATGCGGTACGCCTCCGACGTCATCAGCAGCCGGTGCATCTCCTTGATGCTCCAGCCGCGGTCCATGAACTCGACGGCCAGCCAGTCGAGCAACTCGGGGTGCGTCGGGGTGTCGCCCATCCGGCCCAGGTTATCGAGGGTCCGGACGATCCCCCGCCCGAAGTGGTGGTGCCAGATCCGGTTGGCCATGACCCGCGCCGTCAGCGGGTTGTCGCGCGACGCGATCCACTCGGCCAGCGCCAGGCGCCGGCCCGACGTGCGGCCGTCGGGGCGTGCAATCTCCGTCGGCGGATCGCCGTAGGTGGCGGCGGTCAGGAAGCCGGGCGACATCGGCGAGCCGGGGCTGAACGGGTCGCCGCGGATCAGGAAGTAGTTGGGCGGAGCCTGGTAGGCGGGCCCCCCTTCCTCGTACAGGTAGGTGCCGTCGACCTCGGGCGGCGTCCGGCACTCCGGACAACCGATCACCTGGTCGCCCGGGCCGTCCGGCGCGAAGCGGTAGTCGCCGTCGGTGACGATGTGCGCCATCGCCGGCGTGGGCGGCCGCTCTTCCTGCAAGGCCGCAATCTGCTCGTTGAGCTCGTCCACCCGCGCCTTGTCCTCCGGGCTCAGCGCCTCGGCGACCTGCCCGCGCGGCGGGTTGATGGTGAGCACCTGCACGGCGAGGAGCTGCTCGCCGGGGGTCCGCTCGGCTTCCGGCTTGAAGGCCGCCGCCTGCACGTTCTCCGGGAACCGCTCCCGGATCATCTTCTCGCGGAGCTCCTCGCGGTACGGCGTCTCGATCTCGTCCACCTCGTCGCGCAACGGCTGCTGCCGCTCGTCCACATCCCGCATCGCCGCGAAGTAGGCGTCCGCCTCGTCCCGATCCAGCAGCGGGTAGTCGATCTCCACGTAGCCGTAGATCGACGCCTGCATGCTGTAGTAGTCCTTCTGCAGGATCGGGTCGAACTTGTGGTCGTGGCAGCGGGCGCAGTGGACCGTCATGCCGAGAACGCCGCGGCCGACCGTCGCCAGCATGTCGTCGAGGTAGTCGTGCCGGCGCTCCGGGTTGTCCTTCTCGCGGAAGTTGACCCGCGGGCCGGACCGCAGGAAGCCGGTTGCGATGCGCGTCTCGTCCGTCACGTAGTCCAGCTCGTCGCCCGCAAGCTGCTCGCGCAGGAACTGGTTGTACGGCTTGTCGTCGTTGAACGCGTCGATGACGTAGTCGCGGTAGCGCCACATGTTCAGGCGGACGTAGTCCTGCTCGAACCCGTCCGTGTCGGCGTAGCGCGCCACGTCCAGCCAGTGGCGGCCCCAGCGCTCACCGTAGTGGGGCGAATCGAGCAGCTCGTCGATCAGCCGCTCCCAGGCGCCGCGCTCGGTGTCGGCCAGGAACTCCTCCACCTGCTCCGGGGTGGGCGGCATGCCGATCAGGTCGAGATAGGCGCGCCGCAGCAGGGTCAGGCGGTCGGCCCGGGGGGCGGCGGTCAGGCCGGCGTCCTTGCGCGTGGCCTCCAGGAAGCGGTCGACCGGGTGGTCGAACTCCCGCGAGGCCGGCACCGGCGCCTGCTGCGGGTGCCGGAACGCCCAGTAGTCGCGCGCGCCCGGCGGCAGCTCGTCGTTCTCGAGCGCGGCCAGCGCGTCGGCGGCGGCCGTCACCTCGCCGGTGTCCCAGTGGGCCCCCTCGTCGATCCAGGTGCGGACCGCCGCGAGCTCCGCGTCGCTCAGCGGATCGCCGGTCATCGGCATGGAGGGCTGGTCGAGGCCGGCCACCATCCGGAACAGGAGGCTGTCCTCGGCCCGGCCGGGCACGATGGCCGGACCCTTGGTACCGCCCTCCAGCGCGCCGTCGCGGCTGCTCAGATCCAGGTCGGAGAGCTGGGCCGCCTCGCCGTGGCAGTTCCAGCAGGCCCGCTCCATGATCGGGCGGATGTGGTCGGTGAAGGTGATCGGCTCGTTCTGGGCGCCGGCGGTCGCCGCCAAGCCCAGCACGGCCGCGAGTGTCACGCCGAACAGGACGAATGGTCTTGCGCTGCGCATCGTTGTCGTCGCTCCGTTGTTCTGCCGCGCCTCGTCAGTTCCGGTCGGGCGCCGGCAGCTTGTCCGCGTAGTTCGGGTCTTCCGCGTACCGCGCGTTGTGCAGGATGTTCCGCAGCCCGAGGTTGCCCTCGTGGCAGGCGTACTCGTACAGCACCTGGTCGGGGTCGGTCTTCGTCATGGGGACCAGCGCGGTCCACGAGCTTG
>JAPOWL010000238.1 GCA_026707615.1 Acidobacteriota bacterium
CGCGACGGCATCAGCGGGCGCGCCCCGCTGGTTCCCGACCGGACCACGGGAGAGTTGCGCGTCGGGCGCTTCGGGTGGAAGTCGCAGCAGGGCTCGCTGATGGACTTCGGGGCCGAGGCCTACCGCAACGAGCTGGGCATCACGAACGACCTCTTCCCCCACGAGCTGACGTTCCGGCTCTCCCCGCGGCAGCTCGCGCGCTGCGACGCGGTCCCCGACCCCGAGGACATCGCGGACCCCGCCACGGGGCGGCGCGGCATCGACAACCTGGCCTCCTTCCTGCGGCTGCTCGCGCCGCCCGCGCGGGGGCCGATCACGCCCGCGGCCCGGCAGGGGCGCCGGGTGTTCGACGCCATCGGCTGCGCCGCCTGCCACACGCCGGCCCTGACGACGGGCCCGAGCAGCCACCCGGCATTCGATCGCCGGACCGTGGCGCTCTTCTCCGACCTGCTGCTGCACGACGTCGGCACCGGCGACGGCATCCGCCAGGCGGGGGCGGGACCGGAGGAGATCCGCACCCCCGCGCTGTGGGGGCTCCGCTTCCGGCGGCCGCTCCTCCACGACGGCAGCGCGGCCACGGTCGTCGACGCCATCCTCCGCCACGGAGGAGAGGCGGCAGCCGCGCGGGCCGGATTCGACCGGCTGGCGGATGGTGAGCGGGAAGCGCTGATCGCCTTTCTGGGATCGTTGTAGCCGAGCGCCCGGTCCCGGCGAACGCATCCGGCGCAGACGGTTATCTTCGGGTCGCCGAGGCCGCCGTGGGTAGGGGCCGCGTACCCGGACGGGCTCTGGCGGCCGCGCGTCCAGGACGGCGCGCCGCGCGACCCGGTCGCCGCACCTCCCGGGCGCCGCGTCAGCCGGAGGGCGGAGGCGGCGCGACCAGCAGCTTCGCGGCCGCCCGCATGCCGATGGCGATCGACCGGTCGCCGGCGCCGCGCACCAGCACGTGGTCGGCCGCCGCGTCCCGGCTCTCGACGCGGATCGTCTTCCCGGGCGTCAGGTGGCTCTGCTCGAGAAAGCGCAGGAACGCCGTGTCCTGGTCGGTCACCCGCGCGAGCACCACCGCGGTGTCGATGGGGCAGGTGAGCAGCGTCTGGTACCGCGGCGTGGCCATCGCCCCGTCCTGATCCGGGATCGGATCCCCGTGGGGGTCGACGGCGGGCCGCCCCAGCATCTCGTCGATGCGATCGATCAGGCGGTCGGAGGCGGCGTGCTCCAACCGCTCCGCCTCGTCGTGGACCTCCGCCCAGCTCATCCCCACCACCTCGACCAGGAAGAGCTCCATCAGCCGGTGGCGGCGCAGCACCAGAGCGGCCAGCTTCTGTCCCGCCGCGGTGAGCCTGACGCCGGCATAGGGCTCGTAGCGCACGAGGCCGGACTCCGCCAGCGTCTTGACCATGGTCGTGGCCGTCCCGGGGACGACGTGCAGCGCGCTCGCGAGCCGGCCCATCGGGACCAGCCGCGTGTCGTCCTCCTCGGCCATCTCGGCCTGGTAGATCGCCTTCAGGTAGTTCTCGACCGTGCTCGACGGTAGCGCCATGGTCCTGACCCGCCGGCCCGCGGCTTGACATCGCCGCGCGGCTCGGCAACAATCGATTTTTGACTCATCAAACTTCTGATTGTCAAGCCTCAAATTCGCGGGATCGACGTGCTGACATGGTAGATCCGGCTCTGGCCCTTCTGATCTTCGCCGGCCTGTGCGTCGTTCTGGCCGCCCTCGGATGGCCGGGCCGCGGTCTGGTGCCCCGCTGGCTGCGGATGGCGCAGCTCGGCGAGCGGGTGCTCCTCGAAGACGCGCTCAAGCACGTCCTGACGTGCCGGCAGACCGGCCAGGGGTGCTCGGTCGACAGCGTGGCCGGCCGGCTGGGGCTGTCGCCGGCGCGCGCGGCGGCTCTGCTGTCGAGCCTCGCGCGCATGGGGCTGATCCGCATGGAGCCGGATGGTCCGGCGCTGACCCGCGAGGGTTCCCGCTCCGCCGTGAGCCTCGTACGCACGCACCGCCTGTGGGAACGCTACCTCGCCGACCGGACCGGCGTGCCCGCGGCGGAGTGGCACGAGCAGGCGGAGCGGATGGAGCACGCGCTGTCGCCGGAGCAGGCCGATGCCCTCGAGGTGCGGCTCGGACATCCGACCTGGGATCCGCACGGCGATCCGATCCCCGACGCGTCGGGCGAGCTTCCCCCCGCTCCCGGCGTCAGCCTGGCCGAGGTCGATCCCGGCCGCGCCGTCGAGATCGTTCACCTCGAGGACGAGCCGCGCGAGACGTACGACGCGCTGCTCGACGACGGTCTCGTTCTCGGCGGCCGGCTGGAGGTTCTCGGACGGGACGCGGGGGGCGTCCGGGTGCGGGCGGGCGGACGCGAGTGGACGCTGGATCTCCTCGCGAGCCGCAACGTCAGCGTGCGCCGGCTCGCGGACGACGAGCGCGCCGAACCGGCCTCGATGACGCTGGACGGGGCGCGCATCGGCGAGCCGGTGCGCGTGGTGGAGATCTCGCGTGCCTGCCAGGGACCGGAGCGGCGCCGGCTCCTCGACCTCGGCCTGGTCCGCGGCACGGAGATCACGGCCCGCTTCGCCAGCGCCGCCGGGGACCCCGTGGCCTACACGATCCGCGGCGCCCTGATCGCGCTGCGCCGCCGGCAGGCATCCTGGATTGCCGTCGAGCCCGTGGCGGACGCCGCGGTGGAGGTGCGGGGATGAGCGCCGCGCAACCGGGCGCATACGGAGGTTGTGCGCAGCACCGTACCGACAGCCTGCTGCGCCTGGGCCTCAATCCGGACAAGTGGGACATCCTGGTCGCCCTCGCGGGCAACCCCAACGTGGGCAAGAGCACGGTCTTCAATGCCCTGACCGGCCTCCGGCAGCACACGGGCAACTGGCCCGGCAAGACCATCACGCGGGCCGAGGGGGCGTTCGCCCACGAGGGCCAGCGGGTGAAGATCGTCGACCTGCCCGGCACCTACTCGCTGCAGGCGGGAAGCACCGACGAGGAGGTGGCGCGGGACTTCATCCTGTTCGGGCGGCCGGACGTCACCGTCGTCGTGGTCGACGCCACCCGGCTCGAACGGAACCTCAACCTCGCCCTCCAGGTCCTCGACATCACGGACCGCGTCGTCGTCTACCTGAACCTCGTGGACGAGGCCCGCCGGCACGGCATCGCGGTGGACGCCGCGCGCCTCGAGAAGGAGCTCGGCGTGCCGGTCGTGAGCGGCGTGGCCCGGACCGGCGTCGGCATCGACGAGCTGCTCGCGGCGGCCTACCGCGTCGCGACGGGCGCGGCCCGCACGCGGCCGTACCGGGCCGCGCAACTGCCGGCCGGCATCGAGGCGACGGTGGCCGAGCTGACGCGAGAGATCGACGCCGCGTTCCCGGCCGTGCCGAACGCTCGCTGGGTCGCGCTGCGGCTGCTGAACGCGGACGACGCGGTGGTCGAGGTCGTTCGCTCGGGCGAGCTGGGGCAGCTCGGGGACTCCGGCGCCGACGGCGGCGCGGCCGACGGCCCGCCGCCCCCGCCGGCCGAGCGCGAGCGGGTGCTGCGCGCCGCGCGCCGCCTGCGCTGGG
>JAPOWL010000685.1 GCA_026707615.1 Acidobacteriota bacterium
CGAGGTCTCCGAGGACGACCTGCGGCGGCACGGCATGACGTTCGACCAGGTGGCGCAGGCGGTGCGCCGGTCGTCCCTGGACCTGCCGGGCGGGTCGGTGCGGACGGAGCGGGGGGAGATCCTGCTGCGGACGATCGGGCAGGCCTACCGGGGGGCCGAGTTCGAGAACCTGGTCCTGTGGACGCGGGCCGACGGCAGCCGCCTGCACCTCGGCGACGTGGCGACGGTGGTCGACGGGTTCGAGGAGACCGACCAGGAGGCCCGCTTCGACGTCGAGCCGACGATGATGGTCTCCGTCTTCCGCACCGGCGACCAGAGCGCGATCGAGATCGCCGCGGCAGCCACCGAGTACGTGGCGGAAGCACAGGCCCGGCTCCCGGAGGGCGTCTCGCTCACGGTCTGGCAGAACGAGGCGGAGTCGCTGAACAACCAGCTCTCGCTGATGCTGCAAAGCGGCTTCGCGGGCTTCGCGCTCGTCTTTCTGGTGCTGGCGCTGTTCCTGGAGCTGCGCCTCGCGTTCTGGGTCAGCCTGGGGATCCCGATCTCGTTCCTGGGCGCCATCGCGCTGATGCCGGGCCTCGACGTCTCCGTCAACGTCATCTCGCTCTTCGCCTTCGTCCTGGTGCTGGGCATCGTCGTCGACGACGCGATCATCGTCGGCGAGAACATCTACCGGCACCAGGAGCGGCACGGCGACGGCATGCGGGGCTCCATCGAGGGGGCCTACGAGATAGCCAAGCCGGTGACGTTCGCGGTGCTGACGACGGTGGCCGCCTTCAGTCCCCTGCTGTTCGTGCCGGGCATGATGGGCAAGATCTTCCGGGTCATCCCGCTCGTCGTCATCCCTTGCCTGCTCTTCTCGCTGGTCGAGTCGCTGAACATCCTGCCCGCCCACCTGTCGCACATCCCGAAGCGCGGCCGGCCGGGGCCGTGGCGCCGGTTCCAGTCGCTGTTCTCGGACGGCCTGAAGCGCTTCGTGCGGTCCGTCTACTGCCCGCTCCTCGAGGCGGCGCTCCGCTGGCGGTACCTGACGGCGTCGATCGGCGTCGGCATCATGATCGTCACCGTCGGCCTCGTGCTCTCGGGTCGGCCGCCCTTCCGCTTCATCCCCAACATCGAGGCCGACGTCATCTCGGCCTCGGTGACGATGCCGCAGGGCACCCCGGTGACCACCACCGGGGAGGCGGTGGCGAGGCTCGAGGCGGGCGCGGACCGGCTCCGCCGGCGGCTGCTCGAGGAGACCGGCCGCGACTACTTCGTGCACGTGCTGGCGGCGATCGGCGACCAGCCGATGGCGGGGCGGGGCGGCGGACCGGACGGACCGCCGGTGGGCAGCGTCGCGTCGTCGCACATCGGGGAGGTCGCGATCGAGCTGCTCCCGACGGAGCAGCGCATCTACGGCAGCGAGGAGCTCGGCCTCATGTGGCGGGACGCCACCGGCCCGATCGCCGAGGCGGACGACGTCAACTTCACGCTGAGCAGCATGAACGCGGGAAGCGACGTCGACGTGCAGCTCGCCGGGCCCGACCTCGACCGCCTGCAGGCGGCGGCCGAGGACGTCAAGCAGCGGCTCCTGGAGTACGCCGGCGTCTACGAGGTGACCGACTCGTTCCGCGCCGGCAAGGAGGAGATGAAGCTCGGCATCAAGCCCGCCGCCGAGTCCCTCGGCCTGACGCTCCAGGACCTCGGCCGCCAGGTGCGCCAGGCCTTCTACGGCGAGGAGGCGCAACGCATCCAGCGCGGCCGCGACGACATCCGCGTCATGGTCCGCTATCCGCGCGACGAGCGCCGCTCGCTCGGCGACCTCGAGAACATGCGCATCCGCACCCCCGACGGCGGCGAGGTGCCCTTCAGTCAGGTCGCCGTCGTCGAGCCGGGGCGCGGCTTCGCGTCAATCCGCCGCGTCGACCGCAACCGGGCCGTCAACGTCACCGCCTCCGTCGACCCGGGCGTGACCTCGGCCAGCGACGTCATCGCGGACCTCAACACCCGCATCCTCCCCGAGGTGCTCGCCCGCCATCCCGGCGTGTTCTACAGCTTCGAGGGGATGATGGCCGAGCAGCGCGACGCGGTCGGCGGGCTGCAGCGGGGCTTCGTGCTGGCCCTGCTGATGATCTTCGCGCTGCTCGCGGTGCCGCTCCGGTCCTACGTGCAGCCGCTCATCATCATGACCGCCATCCCGTTCGGGCTCATCGGGGCGGTCTGGGGCCACATCTTCCTGGATATCAACGTGTCGATGATGTCGATGTTCGGGCTCGTCGCGCTGACCGGCGTGGTGGTCAACGACAGCCTCATCATGGTCGACTTCATCAACCGCGAGCGGGCCGTCCACGCGGGCGTCGGGCGGATGGCGCGGCAGGCCGGCGGGGGCCCGACGGACCGGCGGGCGTTCGAGTCGACGGGGCTCGCGCTCGCGGTGCGGGAGGCGGGCGTCCAGCGCTTCCGGCCGATCCTGCTGACCTCGCTCACCACCTTCTTCGGCCTCGCGCCGCTGACGTGGAACCGCAGCCTCGACGCCGCCTTCCTGAAGCCGATGGCGGTCTCGCTCGGCTTCGGGGTGCTCTTCGCGACGTTCATCACGCTGATCCTGGTGCCGACGTCGTACATGATCCTCGACGACTTCGGACGCACGATGCGTCGGGTGTTCGGCCTCCGCGACCCGGCGCCGGAGCCTCCGGCGGTGGGGCCGGGGACCGTGCCCGAGGGCAGCGCCGCGCGGGCGGCCGAGGCTGCCACGTGAGCTTTGCCATCCGCGAGCGCGCGTGTAGAGTGGGGCGGGGAGGACGTATGTCTGCGATCCGGTGGGCGCTCGCGGTGTGTCTGGTCTTGTCGGCGAGCCAGGCGCCGGCTCAATCGAGCGATCGCTTCGTCCCGGTGACGGACGCGGTGCTGCAGGATCCCGATCCGGCCGACTGGCTCATGTGGCGGCGGACGCTCGACGGATGGGGCTACAGTCCGCTCGACCAGATCGACCGCGACAACGTGGGCGACCTGCGGATGGTCTGGACGCGAGCCCTCGCGCCCGGCCTCCAGCAGGGAACGCCGCTCGTCCACGACGGCGTCCTCTACATGCCCAACCCCCGGGACGTCATCCAGGCGCTCGACGGCGCCAGCGGCGATCTCCTGTGGGAGTACCGGCGGTCGCTCCCCGATGACGTGGACGAGTACTTCATCGGCGTCCTCGCCGAGATCAACCGGAACCTCGCGATCTACGACAACCTCATCATCGACACCAGCGTCGACGACTACGTCTTCGCGCTCGACGCCGAGACCGGCCGCCTGGCCTGGGAGACCGAGATCCTCGACTACCGGACGCACCCCGCGAACCAGACCTCGGGACCCATCATCGCCGGCGGCAAGGTCATCTCGGGCCGCAGTTGCGCCCCGGCCGGCGGCCCCGAGGCGTGCGTCATCACCGCCCACGATGCCAGGACCGGCGCGGAGCTGTGGCGGACGCGCACGATTCCCGCCCCCGGCGAACCGGGGGACGAGAGCTGGGGCGACGTGCCCTACGAGGAGCGCAAGC
>JAPOWL010000682.1 GCA_026707615.1 Acidobacteriota bacterium
ACGCCGTCCTCGTCCCGGGACTCGGCGTCGTCCGCCTCCGGGTCCGCCTCCTCGTCGGCCGCTCCCTCGGCCGCCGGCGCCTCCGGCTCCTCGTCCGGCGGCTGCGGATCCTGGGCTGCGGCCGGCCCCGCGGCCAGCGCGCAGGCGACGACCATGGAGACGATCGGGAACGCCATCGGAAATCGGACGGACGCCATCGGGACCTCCAGTTGACGGGTCGACTCGGGAGCGACGCGGAGCGCCGCCCCCTGAACATACACCGGGGTGCGACTTATACTACGGACCAGACCGCGTTCCTGTGGAGGCCGTGTCATGCGCACCCCGTTGGTCCTCATCGTCGCCGCCGCCGTGTTCGCCGGATGCGGAGCGGAGCCCGCGCCACCGCCTGCCCCCGACCCGGAGCCGCCGGCGGCCCCGACGGACCTCCTGCCGGAGACGATCGTCGCGGAGCGGGGCGGCTTCATCCCCGAGGGCGTCGAGTACGACATGCGGAACGGCCGCCTCCTGACCGGCTCGCTGGCGGAAGGGTCGGTCTTCGAGATGCACGCCGACGGCCGCGTGACGGAGCACGTGAGCGACCCGGAGCTCGTCTCGTCCGTCGGGATCGAGGCGGACGAGCCGCGGGACCGCCTTCTCGTCGCGAATGCCGACCGCTCGGTGTTCCAGGACGGAGGGACGGGGCTGGCCATGCTGGGCGTCTACAACCTGACGAGCGGCGAGCGGATCGCGATGGTCGACCTCAGAGCCGCGGCCGGCGCCGGGGACGACGCCGTGCATTTCGCGAACGACGTCGCCGTCGCCGATGACGGCACCGCGTACGTGACCGACACGCGGGCACTGATCCTCTACGCGGTGGACACCGACTATGCAGCCTCCGTGCTCCACCGCTTCGAGGACGGCGGCGCCGGCCCGAACGGGATCGTCCACCACCCGGGGGGCTACCTCCTCGTGGCGCGGGGCGCCGGTTTGTGGAAGGTGCCGCTCGACGAGCCGTCGGCCGCCGCGGAGGTCGCCGTCCCGGAGGAGATCCCCGGCCAGGACGGCATGGTGTGGACGGCGGGCCGGCTGGCCATCGTCAGCAACTCCGGGAACCGGGTGGTGGCCCTCACCAGCACCGACGACTGGGCGACGGCCGAGGTCGCTGGCGTCGCGCCCTACGAGACCCAGGCGACGACGGCCGCGGTCGTCGGCGATCACGTCTACGTGGTCCACCCGCACTTCGCCGACGAGGATCCCCCGAGCGTTTCGCGGGTGGCGTTCGAGCCGTAGGCCGCGCCTCGGCCGCTACGACCGGGTCCGCCGGCCGGTCCGGATGGAGCGAGCCCCGGAGGCAGGTGCGCTTCCTCCGGCAGCGGAGCGACGGCCCGCCTGCGCCGCTGGAAGCACGTCACCCGCTGCCCCCGCCCTCGCCGCCTGCGCCGTCACCGCGTGCAGACGCGTGCAGAGCGGAACCCGACGCATGCGCGCTCCGGTGGCGGTTTCCGGCGTCGGGGCCGGGTCGCCCTGCGCCCGCGGCTGTGCGGCCGACGAATAGAACCCGACCGTGCGCCGTAGGGAACAGTGTGGACACGGAGATCGCGCTGTCCCTGAACCGGCCCGCGGCGCCCGACTCGACCGCGAGCGACCCCAGGCTGGTCGTCGAGGCCCAGGCGGGCGGACGGGATGCCCTCGAAGAGCTGGCCCGGCGCATGCGCGGCCCCGCCTACGTCCTGGCCCTGCAGCTCGTCGGCAACCGGGACGACGCCCTCGACATCGCCCAGGACGCGCTGCTCCGCCTGTTCCAGCACCTCGGCCGCGTGGCGCCGGACCGTCCCGTCCGCCCCTGGCTCTTCGCCGTCGTACGCAACCGCGCCCGCGACCACTGGCGCAGCCGGGCCGCGCGTCCCAGCGAATCGCTCGACGCCCGGCCCGACCTGGCCGCGCACCTGACGGCGACGGCCGCCGACCCCGAGCACCAGGCCGCGCGCCGGCAGCAGGCGCGCCGAATCTGGACCGTGATCGGCGCGCTCTCCGAAGCCCACCGGGAGATCCTGGTGCTGCGCGACTTCCACGACCTGGCGTACGCGGAGATCGCCCAGGTGCTCGGGATCCCGATCGGCACGGTGATGTCGAGACTGCACGCCGCCCGGGCGGCGCTCCGGAACGGTCTCGAAGCGAAAGGAGGGCGCCATGGCTGAGCCGTGCGGGCGCCGGTTCGACGCCGCCCTGCTCTCCGGCTGGCTCGACGGTGCTCTGACGCAAGGCGACGAGCAGCGCGTGCGAATCCATCTCGAGGACTGCGACCACTGCCGCACGCAGGTGGAACGGATGCGGCAGTTGCGGGAGGTGACCATGAGCACGGAGTTCCCCGTACCGCCCGACGATCAGTGGTCCGAGCGACCACGCACGGCAGGCAGCCGCCTGTCGATCGGCACGGGCTGGATCATCGTCATCGTCTGGGCGCTGGCGCTCGCCGGATATGGAGCGTGGGAGCTCTGGACGTCGGACGAGGCGCTGGTCGAGAAGCTGCTCGTGTTCGGCGGCTGGACCGGCTTCGGGCTGCTCTTCGTCGGGGTGCTGCTCGACCGCCTCAAGGCGATGAAGACCGACCGCTACCGGGAGGTGCAGAAATGATCGTCGTCACCGCGGACACCATTGAAGGAAAGGCCGTCACCCGGACCCTGGGCCTCGTCCGTGGCAACTCCATCCGCGCGCGCCACCTCGGCCGGGACATCATGGCGGCGCTGCGCGGCATCGTGGGCGGCGAGATCTCCGAGTACACCAAGCTCCTCGGAGAGTCCCGCGAGCAGGCCCTCGACCGCATGGTCGAGGAGGCGCAGAGCCTCGGCGCGAACGCCATCATCTGCGCCCGCTTCGAGACCTCCATGGTGATGACGGGCGCCGCCGAGCTGCTCGCGTACGGCACCGCGGTCGTCGTCCGCGACGCGTAGTCGTCGCCTGACGGCTCGGCTCGGCGGCGCCCAACCAATCCTGCAGGAGCCCGCGCCGTTCTGCGGCGCAGGCTCCTGCGAGCGCGCGTCCAGCGCCTGATGTCCGTGCGCCTCGGGCCGGCGGTCGTTGATCGCGCGTCGCCGGTCGACCTATGATGCGCCGCCATGATAGCGGCCTCCGACCACAGAGCGGACGGCGAGAGACCCAGCGTGCTCATTCGCCGCTTGAAGCTGCGGAATCTCCTTTCTTTTGGCCCGGACGAGGCCACGCTGGAGCTTGGACCGCTCAATGTGCTGATCGGTCCCAACGGGTCCGGGAAGTCCAATCTCATCGCCGCGCTCGGCTTGCTGCAAGCGGCACCGAGCGACATCGCGACACCGATTCGCGAGACCGGGGGGATGAGCGAGTGGCTTCACAAGTGCGAACCGCGCGACAGGACGGGCTCTATCGGCGCCGACGTCGATTCTCCGCACCACGGCAGGCTGCGTTACGGTCTCTACGTGGAAGAGCAGAGCCTCCGGTTCCGCTTGCGTGCCGAACTCGTCAGTGTCGTCCGAGAAGCTCAGGACGGCCAAGGCAGCTTTCACA
>JAPOWL010000483.1 GCA_026707615.1 Acidobacteriota bacterium
GGTCGCGCTGATGATCGCGCTCGACAAGTCCTACAGCATGAAGGGTCCGAAGATACGCGAGATCTGCACTGCGTTCCATGCCCCGAGGAGGGCGGCGATCACGCCTCCGACCGCCGCCGCCGCGAGCATCACGCCTTGCATGCCGCAAGCGTAGCATGGCCTCAGCGCCTCGGACGCGGAGGCGCTCGTGAGGCGCGCGTGCTGGTGCCCGCGGGGTTCCGGCATCGGGTCGGGTCGAGGTACCGGCGCTCTACGGAACTACGGCGGAACGTTCATGCTGCGCCTACTCCGGCAGCGCGAGCGCGATGAGCTCCGGCACCCGGCCGCCGCCCACGGTCAGCGCGATGTACTGGCGGCCCTGCCACAGGTAGGTCATCGGGGTGCCGATGGCGCCCCCCGGCAGGTCCACCTGCGCCAGCTCCTCGCCCGTCGCCTTGTCGAGCGCGACGAGACGCGGGCCGTCGTTCGTCCCGCCCGCGGTCAGCGCGTAGATCAGGATGTCCGGCGTCAGCAGCGGCCCGGCGCGGCTGCTGTCGCCCCCGAGCGGCGGGAGGTCGAGGTCGCGCAGCAGGCGGTGGTTGCGGTAGCGGTCGCCGTTGCCCATCGGCCGCATCCAGACATGGTCGCCCGTGTTGAGGTCGATGGCCGTCATGCGGGAGTAGGGGGGCTTGAAGAGCGGCAGCCCCTGCGGCATCTGCGGCCGGGTGCGGGTCGGGCCGCGGCGCTCGATGACGTTCAGGGTCGCCCCTTCGCCGGGTTCCGGCTCGCGATACTGCATGACCGAGTAGGCGTTGTTCGACGGGACGTAGAGGATGCCGGTCCCGGGGTCGAAGGCCGCGCCGGACCAGTTGGCGCCGCCGCCGGCGCTCGGGCGCTGGACCGTCCCGTCCCACATCGGCGGCGTGAAGATCGGGCCCAGGCGGTACCCCTCGACCGCTTCGATGGCCATCTGCCGAATCTCGGGCGTGAAGTCGACGAGGTCGTCGACCACCGCTCCCTGGTACTCGAACGGGGCCGGCCGGGTGGGGAAGGGCTGCGTCGGCGACGGCCGCTCGCCGGGGACGTTGGTGTCGGTCGCGACCGCACGTTCCTCTATCGGCCAGATCGGCTCGCCGGTCGCCCGGTCGAAGACGTAGGTGAAGCCCTGCTTGCTGATCTGGGCGAGGGCCTTCACCGGCCGCCCGTCGACCACGACGTCGACGAGGTTGGGCGCGGCGGGGAAGTCCCAGTCCCAGAGGCCGTGGTGCACGGCCTGGAAGTGCCACTCGCGCTCGCCGGTGTCCAGGTCGAGGGCGACGACGCTCTCGGCGAAGAGGTTGTCGCCCAGCCGGTGCCCGCCGTAGTAGTCGGGCGCCGGGGTGTTGGTGGGAAGGTAGAGCAGGTTCAGCTCGGGGTCGGCGCTCATGAACGACCAGACGCCGACCTTCCCGGTCACGCGCCAGGAATCGCCCTCCCAGGTGTCGTTGCCGTACTCGTCGCCCTGCGGGATGGTGTGGAACGTCCACTTCGTCCGCCCGGTCCGCACGTCGAAGCCGCGCATCCAGCCGGGCGGCGCCTCCCGGGTGATGTTGTAGGACGAGATGGACTGCGGCGTGATGACCGTGTCGCCGACGACCAGCGGGGCCGACTGCACGGAGTAGAGGAGCGCGTTCAGCCAGTCGCGGTCGCCGCGGGCGGCCCGCGGGATACCCTCGGTGAGGTCGACCCAGCCGTCGACCCCGAAGTCGGGGCACGGCCGGCCGGTCTTGGCGTCGACGCAGATGAGATAGCCGTTCCCGGTGCCGAACAGGATCCGCTCGTTCTCGCGCTCCGGGCCGTCCGACCAGTAGGCGACGCCGCGCTGGTTCCAGCGGGCGGTCATCGTGGTCGTCCCTTCCTCGTAGGTCTTCGGGTTGTAGACCCAGAGCGTCTCGCCCGTCCCGGCGTCGATCGACGCGGCCTGCGACGTCGGCATGTTGATGAAGAGCCGGCCGCCCACCATCAGCGGCGTCGCCTTGAGGTTCGTGACGTAGGGCGGCTGGGCGTCGCGCCAGCGTTCCGGGTCGCGCCGCAGCAACTCCTCGAAGATGAGTCGCGAGTCGGCCCACCACTCGCCGCCGTCCGGCGTATCGATGCTGAGGAACGCGTCGGCGGACAGCCAGCGCCAGGCGATCTCGAGGTCGCCGAAGTTGCTGCGGTCGATCTGGTCGAGCGGCGAGTACTTCGTGCTGCCGAGGTCGCCGCCGTAGGTGGGCCACTCGCCGTTGGCCGGCGCCCCGCGCTGGGCGAGCGCGGTCCCCCCCGCTACGGCGACGAGGGCGGTAACGAGGAGTACCAAGGTGACGATCCCGGCGGCGCCGGGCCGCCGGCGTGGTGTGCAGTCGCGCATGGAGACCTCTTCTTGAGTCGCCTTCCGAGTCACCGTCCGGCTCGCTGCAGAAGGCGCCTGGGACGTGGCGCCATCATAGCGCAGCCTTCTACGAGCCCCAGCGGTAGTTGAGGCGGGCGTAGTAGTACCCGCCGCTCAGGCCCCAGGGCGTGAACTGGCTGTAGGGCAGGCCGAAGCGGGCGGCGAACAGGTCCATCCGGTCCGAGAAGGTGTCGAAGACGTTCTGGCCGCCGACGGCCAGCGTCACGCCCGCGGCGAGCGGGACGGTGGCCTCGAGGTCGACGATGAAGCGGCCGGCGAGCACCTGCGCGTCGGCGCCGCGGGCCGAGCGCGCGTCGAGGTGGTCGACCCAGGAACCGTAGTAGTTGAGGCGGCCGAGGAGGCCGACGCGCCCCGCGCGCTGGTTCAGGGCGACGTTCCAGCGCGTCTCCGGCACGCCCCGCTCCAGGGCGAGGACGTCGCCGGGGCTGAGCAGGTCCGACTCCCTCGTCACCTCCGTGTCGGTGTGGTTGAGCGCGAAGCTGAACACGGTGTCGCCGCGCAGGCGCGGGGGGGCCCAGGTCGACACGACATCGACTCCCCGCGTGCGGGTGGAGAAGTCGTTGATGAAGAAGCGGAAGAAGGCCAGGGTGCGCGCCGACGTGATCCCCTCCGACAGGAGCTGCGCGCGCTCTTCCGCGCCGAGCGTGAAGTTCTGGGACAGCGCGAGGCGGTTGTCGACGTCGACGTGGAAGTAGTCGGCGGTCAGCGTGAACGGTCCGGTATCGACGACCAGCCCCGCCGTGGCGTTGGTCGACGTCTCGGGATCGAGCGGCCGGCCGCCCCGGAGCTGTGCGGCCCGGAACGTGGACGGCACGGTCGCGCTGTCGACCAGGTCCAGCGTCCTGGGATTGATGGTCGACTGCACGTTGAACGTGTTCTGCTGGCCCGGCGTCGGGGCGCGGAACCCGGTGCTGACGCCTCCGCGCACCGAGACCGCGTCGCCGAGCGCGCGGCGGGCCGACAGCTTGCCGTTCGCCGTTGCCCCGAACACGTCGAAGCGCTCGACGCGCAGCGCGCCTCCGACCGTCCACCGGTCGTCGGGCTGGCGGAGCTCGATGTCGCCGTAGACGGCGGCGTAGGCGCGGGTCCACGTCCCGGCCGTGTA
>JAPOWL010000219.1 GCA_026707615.1 Acidobacteriota bacterium
CGAGATCCACTCCGCCGGCGTGGATGTCGATGGTCGGCACGTCCAGGAGGCGCAGCGCCATTGCGGAACACTCGATGTGCCACCCGGGGCGCCCGGGCCCTACCCCGAGATCCCAGCTCGGCTCCTCGGGAGTCGTCGCCTTCCAGAGCACGAAGTCGCGAGCGTCCTCCTTGGCGTACTCGTCGCTGTCGACGCGTGCGCCGGGGCGCATCCCGTCGTGGTCGAGACGCGCCAGCTTGCCGTAGCCGGGCAGGGTGCCGATCTTGAAGTACACCGATCCATCGCTGCGGTACGTATGTCCGCGCGCCTCGAGGGCCGCGATCATGTCGGCCATCGCCTGCAGGTTCGCGCCATCCGTCGCGCGCGGCGATTCCTCGACGGCCTCGAGCCCCAGCGTGGCGGCATCCTCGCGGAACGCGTCGATGTAGCGGTCCGTGTACTCGCGCAGCGGCATCCCGGCCGCCCGCGCGCCGGCGATCGTCTTGTCGTCGACGTCCGTGAAGTTGACCACCTGACGCATCTCGTGCCCCGCGACGTGCCGCAGCGTGCGCCGCAGGACGTCCAGGCAGACGAACGTCCGGAAGTTGCCGATGTGGCCGCGGGCGTACACGGTCAGGCCGCACGCGTACATCCGCACGGTATCGCCGTGCGACGGGGCGAACTCCTCGACCGAGCGCGTCAGGGTGTTGTAGAGGCGCATGTCGGTGGCCTGGTTTTCCGCGGCCCCGTGGGCGCCGGGGCGGCTCACGGGGATCGGTCGGCAGTCAGCCGCGGCCGGGCAGGGCCTTGGCGAGGGTGCACACGTCGAGGCCGCCCTCGCGGCCGAACTCCACCCGCGTCATCACCTGCCGAATGCGGTGGAGCGGCGCATCCTCGCCCGCGCCCCCCTCGCGCAACGCGCGGTCGAGACCCACTTCCCCGGTCGGCCCGGCGCCGGGCGCCGGCCGACACCCGATGCGGATCTGCATCTCGGTCTCGCCGATCACGAACCGCAGGTCGACGCTGGCGTCCGGCGTGCCGGCCATGCAGGCCCGCGCGCCGCCGATCGCCCGCTCCACGACGCCGGCGACGGCCGTCGCGTCCGGCGCGTCGTAGCCCACGTAGGCGATCATCCGCGAGACGAACTGGTCGAGCAGCGGGCGGAAGCGCTCGTCGCAGGACACCGTCATGTCCAGGCGCATCGGCACGGGGCCCGCGGAACTCCCTTCCGTCACGGCGTTCACTATAGTGAAATCCGGCTGAACAACGCCCGCGCCTGGTCGCAGTCGGCCGCGATCTGCCGGGTCAGGGCGGCGGCGTCCGGAAACGGCCGTTCCCCTCGCAACCGCTGGATGAAGGCCAGCCCGACGCGCCGACCGTAGAGATCGTCCCCCGACTCGAGCAGGTGCGTCTCGACGGTGCGCGGCCCCGCGCTCTCGAACGTCGGCCGGACACCGATGTTCGTAATGGACGGATGCAGGATCCCGTCCACCGTCGCCGTCGTCGCGTAGACGCCGTCCGGGGGCAGCAGCTCGTTGTCGCTGTCGAGGTTGGCGGTCGGAAACCCCTGGTTCCGGCCCCGGCCCGCCCCGTGCACCACCGTGCCCTCGATGGTGTAGTGGTGGCCGAGGAGGGCGCCGGCCTCGTCCACGCGGCCCTCGCCCACCAGGCGTCGCAGCCGCGTGCTGCTGACGACGAAGTCCTTGTAGCGTACCGGCTCGATCCGCTCCGCGCGAAAGCCGTACTGCGCCCCGAGCGCGCGCAGGAGGGAGAAGTTGCCGCGGCGGTCGCGGCCGAACAGGAAGTTCGCGCCCACCCAGACGTCGCGCACCGCCAGCCACTCGACGAGCACGGTCCGCACGAACCGCTCCGGATCCCAACGCGACAACTCGCGGGTGAACCGCACGACCGCGGCGCCGTCCATGCCGAGGTCGGCCAGGCCTCGGAGCTTCTGGGGGAGCGTCATCAGGAGCGGCGGTGCGCGATCCGGTCGGACGACGCGGGGCGGGTGAGGGTCGAACGTCAGCACCACGCCGGTGCCGCCGCGCTCGTCCGCCTGGCTCCGCACCCGCTCGACCAGCTTGGTATGACCCCGATGCAGGCCGTCGAAGTTCCCGAGCGCCAGGGCGGTCTGCGTCCACGCCGCCGGCGGCCGGTCGTCAGGATAGTGAATGACCTCCACGCTCGATCACGGGATCATAGTCCAAGGCGCAGGATTCGCCGGCACGGGCGGCTCCGCGCCCGCGTCCACTTCCAGGCACAGCCCGTCGTAGGCCAACGTCATTCCCGCCGGCAGCTCGTCGCACGTTGCGGCATGCGCGAGATCGTGCGCCATGTGGGTGAAGTAGGTGCGCGCGGCGCCGATCCGCCGGGCGGCCGCCACCGCCTCGTCGAGGGTGAAGTGGGTCGCGTGCGGCTTGCGGCGCAGCGCATCGAGGACCACGACGTCGAGTCCCCGCAACAGGGGCCACGAGGCGTCCGGGATGGCGTTGCAGTCGGTAAGGTAGGCGAACGCCCCGATGCGGAAGCCGAGCACGGGCAGCGTGCCGTGGAGCAGCGGAATCGGGACCACCAGGCGCCGGCCGATGGAGAACGGGCCGACCACCGTCGACAGGGCCAGTTGCGGGAGGCCGCCTCCGCGCGGCGTCTCGGGGTCGAAGACGTACGAGAACATGCTCCGCACCCGCGCCAGCGTGCGGGCCGTGCCGAGGCACGGGATGGCCCGGCGCTGCCGGAAGTTGTAGATGCGAACGTCGTCGAGGCCGAGCACGTGGTCCGCGTGCTCGTGCGTGAGGAGGATCGTGTCGACGCGCTTCAGGCCGAAGGCGAGGGCCTGCGCCCGGAGGTCCGGCGAGGCATCGACGAGCACCGACGTGCCGTCGTCGAGCGCGACGGCCACCGACGTGCGCCAGCGCCGGTCCCGCGCGTCGTCGGAGCGACAGGTCGCGCATTCGCAGGCGATTACCGGCACGCCCGACGATGTGCCCGTCCCCAGGAACGTGATCCGCACCGGCGGACTCCAGGGCCCTTACTCGTCGGACGCCGTCTCGTCCGGCGACGCGGCTTCGCCGGCGACGCCGGAAGTCCGCTTCCGCGCTTCGGCCAGGCGGAGCCGCAACTCGTGCAGCACCTGCCGCAGGAACCGCGTTTCCTCGTCGGTGAGGTTGCCGCGGGTCTTCTCCTCGAGCAGGGCCAGCATGGCGATCGCCTGACCGGCCGCGGAGAGGTTGGCGGGCCCCTTCTCGCCGGAGCCGGGATCGGCGACGTCGCCGAAGTGGACGGCGGCGGTCGTCGCCAGCGAGACGACAAAGCCGTTGAAGGTAACTCCAGTCACGCTCGGGCTGGTCCGGGCCGTGGTGGCACGGCATAATCTGTCCGGCTCCGGATTCCAAGCATACGCCAGCATGTCGTCACCGCGCGACCCCGGTCGACCCACCCCCGGCGCCGCCTTCGATCGTCTCGTCGAGACCATGCGGACCCTGCGGTCTCCCGGCGGCTGCGCCTGGGACCGCGA
>JAPOWL010000214.1 GCA_026707615.1 Acidobacteriota bacterium
GGCCTCGCGCAGCGCAAGCGGCGGGCGTTCCTCGCCGACCGCGTGCAGGACGTCGACGCGCACGTGGTCTGGAGCTACGACCCGCGGCTGCGGCAGGCGGTCGCGACGGGCGGCCGGGGCTGGTGGCGGCGCTACGCGGCGGAGTGGCTGCGCCGGCGGCGGGCGCCGCACGAGTCGGCCTACCTGGCGCAGGACGTGGCGCTCGCGGTCAAGAGCGGCGCGGCGCTCGTGGCCGCCTCCCAGGCCCGCGTGGCCGACGTCACGCCGGTCGAGATCCTGCCGCCCGACGAGGCGGCGGCGGTGCTGTACCGCCTCGTGAACGGCGGCGTGGGGCGCTGGCCGGCCGGGACGCGGACGGACGCGGGCGTCAACTGGCGGCTCGCGGGCGCGGACCTGGCGGCGGAGCGGCAGGTGCTCCACGTCGGCGGCGAGCAGTTCGGGGTCTGGTCGTGCGCGGCGCCGCCGGCGGCGGTGGCGGCGAACGCGCTCGCGGAGCTGTACGCCCTGCCGGTCCCGATGACGGTCGTCCTGGAGTGGCGGCCGTGGTCGCGGGAGGCGGCGCGGCGGCGGATGCGCTCGGCCCAGCGGCACTACTTCTCGAAGCGCTACAGCCTCTCGGCGCACATGCGCGAGAAGGAGGGGACGACGGCCGCGCTCGAGGACGCGGCGGCGAGCGTGGAGGCGGCGCGGGCCGGCGAGGCGCTCGTCGAGCTGGAGACCGAGGGCGTGGGCTACGGCGACGTGGCGCTGTCGGTCGTGCTCCGCGGGACGGCGGAGCGGCTGGAGCAGTCGGGGGCGGACATCGCGCGCGTGTTCGGGGGCCTCGACGCGAAGGCGGTGCGGGAGACCTACGGGCAGCTCGCGGTCTGGTTCGGCCGCCTGCCCGGGCAGCCGGCGGCGCGGCAGCCGCGGCGGATTTTCGTCTCGGCGGGCGTCGCGGCCTGCTTGGCGCCGCTCTTCGGCCCGGCGCGCGGCGACCGCCGCTGCGCGCACCTCGACGCGCCCGCGCTGGCCGTGCTGGAGACGGCGGCGGGCACGCCCTACTACTACGACCTGTTCGGGGGCCGGGACGTCGGCCACACGCTGATGCTCGGCGCGACGGGGGCGGGCAAGAGCTTCACGCTCAACTTCCTGCTGGTCCAGGCGCTGCAGTACGACCCGCGCGTCCTGGTGCTCGACCTCGGGGGCTCCTACCGGGCGCTCACGCAGTTCCTCGGCGGCGGCTACCTGGAGGTCTCGCCGGAGAAGGACGCGATCCCGCTCCGGCCGTTCGGCCTGGAGCCGACGGAGCGGACGGTCCAGTTCCTCTCGGCGTGGGTGCTGCGCCTGCTGCGGATCGGCGGCTGGATGGGCGGGAGCGGCGACCTCTCCGAGGTGCGCGCCCGGATCGAGGACCTGTACGCCCTGGCCCCGCCCCGCCGCTCGCTGGGCAACCTCGCGCGGTCGCTGCCGGCGGCGATGTGGCCGGCGATGTCGCGCTGGCACGGGGCGGGCGCCTGGGGCCGGTGGTTCGACCACCCGCCGGCCGAGGGGGCGGACCTCACGCTGGCCGACTGGCAGGTGATCGACCTCGCGGGCGCGGTCGAGCACGGGGACTGGTGCGAGGCGGCGCTGCTCTACCTGCTCGAACGGCTGCGGACGGAGATCGAGTCGCCCGCGGAGGCGACGCGGCTGAAGCTGATGGTCGTCGACGAGGCGTGGCGCTACCTGCGCGACCCGGCCGTCCTGGGGCGGCTGACGGAGGCGGCGCGGACGTGGCGCAAGCGCAACGCGGCGCTGATCCTGGCGACGCAGTCGGTCACCGACATCACGGAGACGGCCGGCGCCGCCGCGCTCCTCGAGTCGATGCCGACGCGCCTGTTCCTCGCCAACCCGGACTTCCCGGCCGCGGGGCAGGCGACCTTCCAGCTCAACGACAACGAGCTGCGCGTCATCCGGGAGCTGGAGCCGAAGCGGGAGCTGTTCCTGCGGCGGCCGACGACGGCGGCGGTGCTGCGCCTGGCCGTCGACCCGGAGAGCTACTGGCTCTACACGTCGTCGGCGGGCGAGGCGCAGCGGCGCGCCGAGGCGGTGGCGCGCTACGGGGTCGAGGGGGCGATCGTGCGGCTGGCCGCGGGGCTGGACCGCGGGGCGGCGGTTCTCGGCTGACGGAAGGGGGAGCGATGGGACGCGAAGGGACGGCGGTCGGACGCGGCGGGAAGCGGACGGCGGCGCTCCTGTGCGGGGCGCTGCTGGCGGGGGCGCCGGCCGCCGGCCAGGGCATCCGGACGGTGGGGGAGGGCGCGGAGGCGGCGCCGATCGAGGTCGCGACGCGGGTGCGGCACACGACGACGATCGTGCTGCCGCCGGGGGAGTCGGTCGTCGACGTGGCCGCCGGCGACGCGGAGTACTGGGACGTCTCGGCGGCCGGGAACGTCGCCTACGTCAAGCCGCTCGACGAGGGGTTGTCGTCGAACGTGACGCTCGTGGCCGGGAGCGGCGCGGTGTGGGCGCTGCTGGTCGAGGAGTCGGCGGACGCGGAGCCGGACCTCGTCGTCCACGTCGGGGCCCGGGAGCGCCGTGCGGCGGAGCGGCGGGAGGCCCCGGCGTTCGTGGCCGGCGCGGCGCTCGCGGCGGAGGAGCGCGAGGAGGCGGCGGCGCGGGCGGAGCGGCGGGCGGTCGAGGAGGCCGCGGCCGCCGAGGTGGCCGCGATCTGGGCCGGGCAGGACGCCGAGTGGCGGCGCTGGCGGGAGGAGTACCCGCGCCGGCTGCGCTTCCCGTACCGCCTGGACCCGGCCGCCGCGGAAGCGCCGTTCCGGGTCGAGGCGCTGTGGCACGACGGGCGCTTCACCTACCTCCGCTCGGGCGCGCAGGAGTCGCCCGCGCTCTACGAGCTGCACGAGACGGGCCGGGGGCTCGGCGGGGGCCTGGAGCCGGCCCTGGTCGCGTACGACGTGCGCGAGGACGGGCTCTACGTGGCGGACCACGTGCTCGGCCCCGGCCGCTTGCGGATCGGCGCGGCGCAGACCGAGTGGGCGGTCGGGAAGGCGGCCGGCCGCTGGCCGTGGCCGGTCCGCGCGCTGGCGGGCGGGATGCTCGGGGCGGCCGCCTTCCTCCTCCTGAAGCCGGGGGCCGGGCGATGAGGGCGGGGGCCTGGACGGCGGCGCTCGGGGCGTGCGCCCTCGCCCTCCCCGCCGCGGCGCAGGAGGGCGGACCCGCGGAGCCGGTGACGGTGACGGCACGGGTGCGCCACGTCACCACGATCGCGCTACCGGCCTCGGAGGCGATCGTCGACGTCATCGTCGGCGACGCGGAGCGCTGGGTCGTCTCGGCCGCGGCGCACCTCGCGTTCGTGCGCCCGCTGGCCGAGGGCGCCCGCTCGAACCTGGTGCTGCTGACCGCGGCCGGCGCCGTCCTTCCCGTGTCCCTGGTCGAGCGCGCGGACGCGGCCCCCGACGCGCTGGTGCGGATCGGGGCGCCCGGCGCGGCCGGACCGCCGGCCC
>JAPOWL010000547.1 GCA_026707615.1 Acidobacteriota bacterium
GACTCGCTCCTTGGTGGTCGTCACCGCGCCGTTGACTGCCAGCACGTCGAGCCAGCCGTCGTTGTCGAAGTCGAACCAGAGGGCGCCGAAGCCGGTCGAGGGGACGCTCGTGGCCCCGAGCCCCGACATCGTGCTGCGGTCCTCGAAGAACCCCCCGCCGGCGTTCACGTAGAGCGTGTTGGTCTGCGCCTCGAGGTGGGTCAGGAACAGGTCGTCGTCGCCGTCGTTGTCGATGTCCCCCGCGTCGACGCCCATGCCCGCCTCGACCGCACCGGCCTGGTTCAGCGCCACCCCCGCGATGAGCGCGTCGTTGACGAAGGTGCCGTCCTGCCGGTTGAGCCAGAGCTGGTTCTCCTGCATGTCGTTCGCGACGTACAGGTCCGGCCAGCCGTCGGCGTCGAGATCCGCGGCGACGACGCCCATCGCCGGCCCGAACTCCCGCGCCACCTGGGACTCGGCCGTCACGTCGGCGAACGTCCCGTCGCCCCGGTTGCGGTAGAGGCGGTCCGGCACGGCCATGAACCCCTGCGGCCCGCAGTACTCGCGGGCCCCCAGATCGGTGGTGCACTCGCGATCGGGATCGTGGTCGACGTAGTTTCCCACGTAGAGGTCGAGCCAGCCGTCGCGGTCGAAGTCGACGAACGAGGCGGAGATGCTCCACTCCGGCTGGCGCGTGCCGGCGCGCTCCGAGACGTCGGTGAACGTGCCGTCGCCGTTGTTGCGGAACAGCCGATCGGGTCCGTGGCGGGTCAGGTAGAGGTCGACCCAGCCGTCGTTGTCGAAGTCGCCCGTCGCGGCGCCCATGCCGTACTCGCGCACGTCGAGGCCGCTCTCCGCCGTCACGTCCGTGAACCGAAGGGTGCGCGTCCCGTCGGCCGCCACCGCGAGGTCGTTGCGGTACAGCCGGTCCGTCAGGGGCAGGGGCATCGCGGGCGGGATCAGCGCGTCGGCCAGCGTCTTGCCCGCCCCGAGCATCGCCCCCTGCACCAGGTAGACGTCGAGGTCTCCGTCGTTGTCGAAGTCGAGGAGCGCAACCCCCGACCCGACCATCTCCTCGAAGTAGAACTCCCCCGACATCCCGTTGAAGTGGACGAAGTCGAGCCCGGAGGCCTCCGCCCGCTCCGTGAACCACTCCTCCCCCGCGGTCTGGCCCGGGGCCGGGGAGGCCGCGACCGCGAGGAAGACCGCTACGAGGAAGGGAACGGTGGCAGGTCGCACCAGGGGCGGCTCCAAGGGCGCCGTTCCACGGCTCCGCGCGGCGCGACGGCCGTTCAGGCGGCGGTCGCCCGCGCGAGCCGCAGACTCTCCTAGCCGGCGATCTTGACGACGACGTCGGGCGGGAACGTGAACTCGACGCGCAGGCCGCCGTAGTAGACGAGGATCGTCGACCGAGCGTCGAAAAGCCCCTCGATGGCGAGGATGCCGCGGATCTCGTCCCCGGCCGCGACGCTCAACCCGTGCTCGAAGTTGACGATGTTCGTTCTCTGCGCCTCGAAGTTCTCGGCCCCCTGCTGCACGCGGAAGTCGAGGTTCAAGTCGGTGTCCGCATCGGCCGCGCCCTGCACGTAGAACATCGTGCGCGTGCGGGCCTGGGCGCGGAGCGAGTACTTGAGCGGCGCATCGAACAGGGCGTCGGTGGTCAGGTCGTTCAGGTGCACGAGCAGGAAGGTGGCTCCGAAGCCGCTGGCGGCGCGCCCGAACTCCGCCAACAGTTGGTCGAGGTCAGCCGCGGGGGCCGCCGCCTGCTGCCCCCCGCCGGCGGAAGCCGGCGCGGCAGCCAGAGCGAACACGAGCAGTACGAGTCCTAGTCTCTTCATGCGGAACACGTTCACTCCTTCGGATTGGGTCCCCGGGACCGACCCCGCATCGTACGTGATTCGGACGGCCTCGCGCAACCGTCCCGGGCGGAGCTTCCGGACTCATTTGGTACAATTGGGACCCACCCGACATGAATCACGAAGTGACGGAAAACCCGTGGCGAATGGTCAGGAGGATGCACATGACCCGCCGAACTCTCGTACTCGCAGGCATCGTCGGACTCGCCGGCGCGGCACTGGCACTGACACCGGCGGTCGTCCACGCACAGGGCGACGTGCCGCGGACACCCGACGGACAGCCCGACCTGCAGGGCGTCTGGAGCTTCTCGACGGCGACGCCGATGGAGCGGCCGCCGGAACTGGCCGGCAAGGAGACGCTGACCCCGGAGGAGGCGGCGGAGTGGGAGGCGAACCTCGCCGTCGAGCGGGCCGGGCTCGAGTCGGAGCTCGAGACCGCGCCGCTCGAGGCGCGCGTCGGCTACAGCCTGCGCATCTGGTTCGAGTGGGGCGACTCGCTCGAGGAGCGCCGGACGTCGCTCGTGATCGACCCGCCCGACGGGCGCATTCCGGCTGTGCGGCCCGAGGTGGAGGCACGGCGGCAACTGACCGGCATCCTCCGGGGGCGCCACGCGCACGGCCCCGAGGACCGCGGCATCTCGGAGCGCTGCCTCCTCGGCTTCAACTCCGGGCCGCCGATGACGCCGAGCGCCTACAACAACAACGTCCAGATCTTCCAGTCCGCCGACCACGTGGTCGTCCTGAACGAGATGGTGCACAACGCGCGCATCATCCCGCTCGACGGGCGGCCGCACCTGCCCGCCGACGTGCGCCAGTGGGTCGGGGACTCGCGTGCGAGCTGGGATGGCGACACGCTCGTCATCACGACCCGCAATTTCCTCGGGGAGACCTCGCTCGGCGGATCGAGCGCCAACATGCACCTCGTCGAGCGCTTCCGGCGCGCCGGCCCCGATGCGCTCCTCTATGAGTTCACCGTCAGCGATCCGACCTCGTGGACCGGGCCCTGGACGGCGCAGGTGCGGATGACGCGGACCGACGAGCCGCTCTACGAGTACGCCTGCCACGAGGGCAACTACTCGATGGCCAGCTCGCTCTCCGGCGCCCGGGCCATGGAGGCGCGGGAAGCGGCGGACGACGGCCAGTAGACGATCTCGCCGTCCGGCTGCATGACGAGGGGGTCGCGGGCCTCGAGCGGCGCCCCCTCCCTCTTTCCTTTGGCGGCGCCCCTCCGGGTGTCGGCAGGCGGCCGGGTGTCCGGCACGGCCGCCGGGGGTGTCCGGCACGGCCACCGGGAGTCCTGGATCAGTCAGTCCCCGCCGGCGCCCGGTCCGGGCAGGTGCACGCGCTCCAGCGTATCGAGGCGCTGGTTCACCTCGCCCAGGCCGACCTCCACGTCGCGCAGCCGCGTCTCGACCCCGCGCAGCCGAGTCTCCACCTCGCGCACGCGGCTTTCCACCCCGCGCACGCGGGTCTCCAAGCCGCGCACTTCGGTCCGGAGCGCGGCGATCTCACTGGTCACGCGATCCCGCAGGTCGTCGATCCTCAGGTTGACCGCCTGGATCATGCCATCGATGCGGGCGTTCACGGCTCCGAACTGTGCGCCGATCTGCGCCGACAGCAGACCCGCAACGACCACGAGCGTGCCGATGATCCACTTCGTGTCGCCGCTCACCGTGCTGAGCATAGCATGCCCTGCCGGTCACGAACAACACAGCCCCGAGCCGGATCCGGTGGCGAGTTCAGCGAGCCGGCCGCCCGGGCGACCTCGGCCGGCTCGCGCAGCTCCTCCGGCTCACACGTCCGACAGGTAGCGCGGAGCGAGCGGCAACTGTCCGGTGCTGTCCCCCAGCTCCTCCACCGTGACGCCCACCTTGTCGAGCATCGTCAGCAGCAGGTTCGTCATCGGGGTGCCCTCCGCGTAGCGCAGGTGCCGGCCGCCCCGGACGCGCCCCGCGGCTCCGCCCAGGAGCAGGAGAGGCAGCGGCGAGTGGTTGTGGCGGTTGCCGTCCGACAGCCCGCTGCCGTAGAGCAGCATCGTGTGGTCGAGGAGCGAGCCGTCGCCGTCCGGGGTCGCCTCCAGCCGGTCGAGGAAGTGCGCGAGCTGCTGGATGTGGTAGGCGTTGATCTTCGCGATCTTCTCGCGCTTCTCCGGCTTGTTCTGGTGGTGCGAGACGGAGTGGTGCGAGTCCGGGATGCCGATGGCCGGATAGGTCCGGTTGCTCAGCTCCCGCCCGATCAGGAAGGTGATGACCCGCGTGATGTCGGCCTGCCAGGCGAGAAGCTGCAGCTCGAACATCAGGTCGATGTGCTCCTCGAAGGTGTCGGGGACGCCGAGGGGCATCGCAAGATCGGTCGGCGCCTGGAGGTTTCGCTGTTCCGTCCGCTGGATGCGGCGCTCCACGTCCCGGATCGCATCGAGATACTCGGTCAGGCGCCCCGCGTCGGCCGGCCCCACGGACCGCTTCAGGCGGGCGGCGTCGCCGAGCACGGAATCGAGAATGCTGCGATCCTCCTGGAGCCGCGCGAGCCGCTCCTCCGCCGTGCCGCCGCTACCGAAGAGGCGCCGGAACACCTTGCGCGGGTCGGTCTCGACCGGCAGCGGCGTCGTGGGCGTTCTCCACGAGAGCGTGTTCATGTACGCGCAGCTGTACCCGCTGTCGCAGTTCCCGACCAGGTCGATCGTCTCCAGGGCCAGCTCGAGCGACGCGAGCTGCGTCTCGCGGCCGATCTCCGCCGCCGCGATCTGGTCGGCGGTGACGCCGACGCGCACGTCCGCCCCTTCGGTCCGCTTGGCATGAACCCCGCTCAGCCACGCCGCCGTGCCCCGCGAATGGTCCCCGGCGCCGTCGTTGAAGGCGTTCGCCTGCTCCTGCGCGAGGCCGCTCACGACGAGCGTCTGGTGCCGGAAGGGCTCGAGGGGGCTGAGCGTCGCCGAGAAGGCGAAGTCCGCCCCTTCCCCGGCTGGCGTCCACGTCTCCATGTCGGCGCCGTTCGGGACGTAGAGGAACCCCAGGCGGCGCACCGGGCGGCCCGCGGTCCTGCTCAGCGCCGAGAGCGCCGGCACCATCGCGTCGAGGAGCGGCAGGGCGAGCGTCGCGCCCGCGCCGCGGAGGAACGTGCGCCGCGGCAGGGCCATGCGGGTGACGATCATGACGGGGTCCTCCTCATCTGGAACGGCACGCTCTCGACGATGCTCATGACCAGGGTCGAAAACCGGTAGTCGTCCTGCGCCGCGGACCGGGCGACGGCCCGCACCGCGGGGAGGTCGTAGTGCTCCACCCCGCGCCCGAGCGCATAGGTGAGGAGCCGCTCGGCCACGACGCGTACGAACGACTCGGGCTGGCGCAGCAGCGCCTCGCGAAGCTCGCGGGGGCCGTCGAAGCGGGCCCCGCCCGGCAGGCTGCCGGTCGCGTCGACGGCGACGTTCGGCCCGTCCGTGTCGCGCCACGCCCCGACCGCGTCGAAGTGCTCCATCCCGAAGCCGAGAGGGTCGAGCACCTGGTGGCAGCTCGCGCAGGCGGGGTTCGCCCGGTGCCGCACCATCGCCTCCCGCATCGAGCGCGGCTGCCCGTCCGCAGTCGTCTCTTCGATGGCCGGCACGTCCGCGGGCGGATCCGGCGGCGCGGTCCCGAGGACGTTCTCGAGCAGCCACTTGCCGCGGAGCACGGGCGACGTCCGGTTCGGGTACGACGTCACCATCTGGATGCTCGCCTGGCCCAGCAGTCCGCCGCGGACGCTGTCGTCGCCGAGCGGGATGCGGCGAAAGCGGCTGCCGTAGATGCCGGGAATGCCGTAGTGGCGGGCCAGACGCTCGTTGACGAAGGTGTAGCGCGCGCCCAGCAGGTCGAGCACGCTGCGGTCCTCGCGGACGATCGTCTCGAACAGCAGCTCGGTCTCGCGGCGCATCGCCGCGCGCAGGTTGTCGTCGAAGTCCGGGAAGATGCGGGTGTCCGGCACGGCGTGCGGCACGTTGCGGAGGTGCAGCCACTGCCCGGCGAAGTTGTCGACCAGCGCGGACGCCCGCTCGTCGCGGAGCATCCGCCGCACCTCCGCCTCCAGGACCCCCGGCTCGCGAAGCCGCTCGTCCTCCGCGAGGGCGAGCAGCTCGTCGTCCGGCGCGCTGCTCCAGAGGAAAAACGACAGGCGCGCCGCCAGCTCCACGTCGCTCACCGGGTACCTCGTCCCCGCTTCGGCGTCCACGGGGTCGCGCTCGACGCGGAAGATGAAGTCGGGGCTCATCAGGAGCCGCTGGAGCCCGAGGCGCACGCCGGCTTCGAACCCGCCGTCGCGGCGGCCGGCCTCGAAGAAGTCGAGCAGCGTCGCGACGTCCCCTTCCGAGACCGGGCGGCGGTAGGCGCGCCGCGCAAGGGTCGTGAGGATGCTCCGCGCACAAGCCGGCTCGTCGGCGCGGCTGGCCGGGCGGCAGGTGAAGATGCGGGCGCGCGACGGCGTCTCGCCGCCGGCCGCGCCGTGCGGCCCGGTGATGGTCACCGTGTCGACGTGCGGCAGCCCCTCGGTCGCCTCGCCGAGAATGGCGAAGCTGCGCAGGTACGGGAGCCGCGCGCCCTCCACCTGCGCTGCCGGCCGATCGAGGAAGCTCACGCCGATCACGCGCCGCCCCGCCTGGAGCGGGACGCGGACCCGGAGCCCGGCATCGGCTTCCCGATCGCCGTACGTGCGCCGCCGCGCCTCGGATTCCTCGGATTCCGGCTCGGCCGCGCCGCGACGGCCCCCGACCGTGAAGAGCTCGACCCGTTCGCCGTCGACCGTGATCTCGATCTCGTGCGCCTCCGTGAGCCCCATGATGCGGCCGCCGATGAAGTTGCGCTGCAGCCGCACCTGGATCTCGTACTCCCCGCCGACCGGGAAATAGCGCTCGATCCGCGCGCCGCCGCGCGTGCCGAACGGCAGCCCGTCGAGGCGGCGGTCCTGGGTCAGATCGGGCGGCACGCGGTGGGTGATCTGCTCGACGGCCGCCGCGGGGTCGCCGATCGCACGGGTGGCGACGGTGCGCGCCGCATCGAGGTAGCCGTCCAGCAGGGCGGGCGACACGCGCAGCACGTCACCGATGTTGTCGAACCCGTAGCTGGCGTCGTCCGGCGGCAGGAGCGCGGCCGCGTCGATGCGCAGCCCCAGCAGGTCGCGCACGGCGTTGGCGTACTCCGCGCGATTGAGGCGGTGCAGCGCCGGCCGGCGACCGGGGTCGGGTGCGGCCTCCGCCGCCCGGTCGAGCTCTCCTTCGAGGTAGGCGACCAGGCCGTCGTAGGCTGCCTCGTCGGGGCGGGGCCGCGGCGACGGCGGCATGGTCCGGGTGCGCAGCTTGCGGGCCACCTTCTCCCAGGTGGCCCCGTCCTCGCCCACCGCCTCCACGTCGGCGGCATCGAGCGCGAGTCCGGCGATGCGCAGGCGGTCGTTGTGACAGGTGACGCAGTACCGGTCCAGCGTCGCCCGGTGCTCCCCCGCGCTCGCTGATGCGGGGGCGGGTCCCGCGAACGACGGCGGCGCGCCCGCCGCCAAGAGCAACGCCCCGCCGACGATCGCCGCGGGGAGCGCGTACGCCGGCCGCTGCTTCTGCACGCTGGACTCCTGGCCCACCATTCGTCGCCCGACGGTTCCGCGTGGTACGTGCGATTGTCGCCTACCCGCCGCCCGTTGCCAAGCGGAAAGGCGGCCCGAGGGCAGCGGCGCCGGAGCGGCCGGTCACGTTCGGGAGCCGAAATCGCGAGCTTCCGGCTCCCCGCCGACGACCGCGGGTGCTATGGTTGCCAGTGGGCCGGAGCGCGAGCCGACGTGCGGGCGGCTGAGGACACCCCGCGCCGAGGACAGGGCATCGGCCACTCGTTACGTGCCTTGACACCGAGATAGGCATGGAGTTGAATGACAGGCAGACGGTCGGTCTATGAATAAGGTGGGGATGCACCTTCTCGCGACAGCCGTCGCGCTCGACGCTGGCCGGCGGCTGACCTCCGCGGCCATGCTGCTGGCCCTCGTCGCATCCGGTCCCGGCGCCGGCGCCGAGGAACGCGGGGCCGGGATCCTCGCCCTGGTCAGGGCGGGCGACGCAGGCGCGGTCCGCGCGGCGCTCGCGGCCGACGCGGGCGCCGCACACGTCGCGGAGGTCGACGGCACCACCGCGCTCCACTGGGCGGCGCACCTCGATAACGAAGAAGCGGTGGCGGCGCTGCTCGCGGCCGGCGCGGACCCGTCGGCGGCGAACCGCTACGGCGTGACGCCGCTGACGCTGGCGAGCGTGAACGGCAACGCCGCCGTCATCGGGCGCCTGCTCGATGCCGGCGCCGACGCCGGGCAGGTGTCGCGCGAGGGCGAGACGGCGCTGATGTCCGCGGCCCGCAGCGGCAGCGCGGCCGCCGTCGAGTTGCTGCTCGCGCGCGGCGCCGATCCGAACGCGAGGGAGACGTGGCGCGGTCAGACGGCGCTCATGTGGGCGGCGGCGGAGCGCCACCTGGCCGCGGCCGAGGTTCTCGTCCGGAACGGCGCCGACGTCGGCGCACGCTCGGACGGGGAGTTCACGCCGCTGCTGTTCGCGGTCCGGGTCGGCGACGGCGCCGTCGCGCGCGTCCTGGTGGCCGCCGGAGCGGACATGGACGCGGCGGACGCAGACGGCCATACGCCGCTCGTCCTTGCCATCCTGAACGGTCACTACGCCCTGGCCGCGGAGTTGCTGGCGCTGGGTGCCGACCCGGAGGTCGCCACCCCGGGGGGCACGGCGCTCCACCACGCCGTTCGCTGGCGGCGCTACGAGTTCACCGACTTCTACCGGCCCCCTCCCCCCACGACGGGCGACCTCGATCCGCTCGGCCTGATGCGCGTGCTGCTGGCGGCGGGCGCCGACCCGAACGCGCGGATCGAGAAGCGGTTCCCGCGCGCCGGCGTCTTCGACAACAACTGGAGCGCGCTGCCGTTCATCGGGGCCACTCCGCTTCTGATCGCGGCCCGCGGAGGCGACGCGGCGGCGATGCGGGTGCTGCTGGCCCACGGGGCGGATCCGCACCGGGCGACCGACCGCTCCGTGACGCCGCTGATGGCGGCGGCCGGCATGGGCTTCAACTTCGAGCGGAGCATCGGCACCGAGGCGGAGCGGCTCGAGGCGGTCGAGCTGCTCTGGAAGCTCGGGGCCGACCTTGCGGCCGCCAACGACAAGGGCGAGACGGCGATGCACGGGGCGGCGCGCAGCGGCACGACCAGCGTGGTCCGCTTCCTCTTCGAGCACGGCGCCGCGCTCGACCTCGAGAGCGACGACGGGTGGACGCCGCTCGAGAACGCGGACGGCACGCGGAGCCACTTCAGCACGCGGCCGGCGACCGCGGCGGCCATCCAGGAACTGCTGGGGACCGGGGCGCCCTGAGGGCGGCGCCCCGACGGCCGGCGGGGGACCGACGCGCGACGAGGCCGGCGACGGCACGCGGAGACTTCGATACGAGGGACGCATGCGCATCCTCAAGATGGCGTGGCGCAACATCGGCCGCAACCGCCGGCGAACGGCGGTCACGGTGGGCGCGATGGTGTTCGGGCTCTACGGCATGGTCATCTGGTTCGGCCTGCTGCAGGGCATGCTGAACGACATGGAGGAGACCATCGTCGAGGTCGACCTCGGCGATCTTCAGATCCACGCCCCGACCTACCTGGACGACCCGTCGCTCTACACCGTCATCGACGGCATCGATACGCTGATCCCCGACCTCGAAGCGGCCGGGTTCCGGGCCAGCGCGCGCCTCGTGGGCGCGGGGCTCGCGGCGGCGCACGACTCGGCCGCCGGGGCGTCGCTGCGCGGCGTGAACGTGCAGGACGACGCCCGCGTCAGCATCATCGCGACCCGGGTCGAAGAGGGCGCCTGGCTCGACGAGGCCGACCCCAAGGGCGCCGTCGTGGGACGCCGGATGGCGCGGTCGCTCAACGTCGCCATCGGCGACGAGCTGATCGTGCTCAGCCAGACGACCGACGGCGGCATCGCCAACGACCTGTACATCGTGCGCGGCATCCTCGGCAGCATCAACGACGGCGTCGACCGTGGCGCGGTCTACCTCACCGAGGCGGCCTTCCGCGAGCTCTTCGTGATGCCGTCGGGTGCGCACGAGGTCGTGGTGCGCAAGCCGGACGACGTGGAGCTGGACGCGGCGCTCGCCACGGCGCAGGGTCTGGCCCCCGGCCTCGACACGCAGTCGTGGCGGTCGCTGATGCCGACCATCGCGACCTACCTGGACTCCGCGCGCCAGATGATGGGCATCATCTCCGCCGTCTTCTACATCGTCATCGCGATACTCGTGCTGAACGCGATGCTGATGGCGGTCTTCGAGCGCATCCGCGAGTTCGGCGTGCTCAAGGCGCTCGGCGTCGAGCCGCGCCAGGTGCTGTCGCTGATCTTCCTGGAGAGCGCCCTCCAGACCGGCCTCGCGCTGGCCATAGGGCTGGTGCTCTCCATCCCGACGCTGTGGTACCTGGTGGAGTTCGGAATCGACACCGGCGCCCTCGGCGGGGTTTCGGTGATGGGGGCGTCGTTCGCGACCGTGTGGCAGGCGGCGGTGACTCCCGCCACGTTCGCGACTCCGGCGATGACGCTAATCCTGCTGGTGCTCGTGGCGGTGGTCTACCCCGCCCTCAAGGCGGCCCGGATCAGCCCCGTGGAGGCGATGCGGTATCAGTGAGTACGATGAAGGCCCGGGCACGAGACCGGACAGCAAGGAAGGGTGCGCGATGAAGGGCAGCAGTCTCGCGACGATGGCGTGGCGCAACCTCTGGCGGAACCGCCGCCGGACGACGATCACCCTGTCGGCGATCGTCTTCGGCGTCTTCCTCTCCGTCATCATGATGGCGATGCAGGATCAGAACTGGGCCGACATGATCCGCCTGGCGGCCCGCCTCGGCGCGGGCCACGTGACGCTGCAGCACCCCGAGTACCTCGACACCCCGACCCTCTCCCGCCCCGTGACGGGGACGGGCGAGCTGCGGCGCCTGGCCGCGGACAACCCGCGCGTCATCCGGGTCGTGGAGCGCATCAGCGGGTTCAACATGCTGTCGACCGCGCGGGAGAACGTCGGGGCCGGCTTCCTCGCCGTCTCCCCCGAGAACGAGGACGAGGAGACCCTGTCGCTCCTCGAGGCGGTCTCCGAAGGGGAGTTCTTCCGGACGTCGAGCGACGGCGGGATCATCCTGGGCGCGAAGCTCGCCTCGAACCTCGACGTCGAGCTCGGCTCGAAGGTGGTCTACACCCTGACCGACAAGGAAGGCGAGATCGTGAGCGGCCTGGCGCGGGTCTCCGGCCTCATCGAGACCGGCTCGCCGAGCGTCGACGGCGGCATCTGCCTGCTGCCCCTCGACACGGTGCGCGAGCTCATCGGCTACGGGCCGGACGAAGCGATCCAGGTGGCCGCGTTCGTCGACGATCAGCGCGTCACGGACCGCGTCGTGAGCGATCTCGAAGGCGGGGCGCCGGCCGGCGTCGCCGTGCTGCCGTGGCACGAGCTGCAGCCGGACCTGGCCGTGTTCATCGCCATGAAGGTGGGCGGCGCCCAGGTCATGATGTTCGTGCTCGCCGTGCTCGTGGCGGCTGGCATCTTCAACACGCTCTTCGTGAGCGTGATGGAGCGCCTGCGCGAGTTCGGCATCATGCTGGCCGTCGGGTTCAGCCCGGCGCAGCTCTTCCGGCTGGTCATGCTCGAGAGCGCCTGGCTGGCCGTCGTCGGCCTCGCGGCCGCCGCGCTCGTCACCATCGGGCCGTACCTCTATCTCTCGTCGACGGGCCTCGACATGACCGCCATCGTCCCCGCCGACCAGATGGAGGTCGCCGGCGTCGGCATGTCGACCACCCTGAAGGTCGGCATCTTCGGCGAGAGCCTGACCCTCATCGGCTTCTCGGCCCTCGCCGCCATCCTGTTGTCGGGCGTCTACCCGGCCTGGAAGGCGGGACACGCGGACCCGGTGGAGACGATTCGCCTGGTCTGAGCTCCCCCGGAACGCCCGATGCCGAACAGGAGAGGTGGTCGCCGATGAGCGGTGCGGACGGAGCGGCTCCCGTCGTGGAGCTGGAAGAGGTCGCCAAGGTCTACCGGCAGGGAGATCAGCAGGTCGACGCATTGCGCGGCATCACGATGACGATGCGCGGCGGCGAGTTCACGGCCCTCAGCGGCCCGTCGGGCTCGGGCAAGACGACGGCGCTCAACCTGATCGGGGCCCTCGACACGCCCACGTCGGGCACCGTGCGCCTCGAGGGCGCGGACCTCGGAACGCTCAACCGGAAGGAGCTGAGCCACCTGCGCCGCGACCGCATCGGCTTCGTGTTCCAGGCCTACAACCTGCTGCCGGTGCTGAGCGCCTACGAAAACGCCGAGATCGTGATGGCCGTCCAGGGGGTCGCGGAATCGGAGCGGCGCGAGCGCGTCATGGAGCTCCTCTCCCGCGTCGGGCTCGAGGGCATGGAGCACCGCCGGCCGTCGGAGCTCTCGGGCGGCCAGCAGCAGCGCGTCGCGATCGCGCGCGCGATCGCGGCCGAACCGGCCGTCGTGCTGGCGGACGAGCCGACCGCCAACGTCGACTCCGCGACCGCCGAGTCGCTCCTCGAGATGATGGAGACGCTGAACCGGGACAACGGGGTCACGTTCCTCTTCTCGACCCACGACCCGCGGGTCATGGCGCGCGCCCGGCGCCTGATCCGCCTGGTCGACGGCCGGATCGACAAGGACGAGGTGCGCGCATGACCCACGCCCATCACGCCGGCGGCCGGCAAGGAGTCCGGGCCGCAGAACCGCGATGCAGGACGTTGCACCCCCACGCGGACGCCCGATGCACCCGTCAGGGCGCGCCGGCGAGCTGACCGCCGGCGGACCCCGCCGATGTCACCCGTGACCCTTCGCCTGCTCGTTGCGGGGTTCCTGGTCCTCCTGCTCAACTCGGCGTACCTCGCCGCGTTGCCGAGCGCCTCGCTCTGGTACTTCGCCAACGTCGCCCTTCATCCTCTGCTCGGCTTCGCCCTGGCCGGCGTGGCGGGCTTCGTGCTCCTCCGGCGCCGCTGGACGCCCGCACCGCTCTGTGCGGCGGGGCTCGGCGTCAGCGCGATCGGGCTCCTGCTCGGAGTCGGAGTGATGGTGGTCGGCGCGTCCCGCGCCCAGCGTCCGATCCTCGTGGCCCACGTCACGGTGATGGTGGTCGGCGCCGTGCTGCTGGCCGCGCACCTGTGGCGAGTCGCGGCGCGCCTGGCGCACGCGACGAGCGAGTCAACGGCGGCGGGCGACGCGGGGACGACGCGCGATGCGGCAGGGACGCGCGATGCGGCAGGGACGCGCGATGCGGCAGGGACGCGCGATGCGGCAGGGACGCGCGATGCGGCAGGGACGCGCGATGCGGCAGGGACGCGCGATGCGGCAGGGACGCGCGATGCGTCGGTTGTGGGCGGCGCGTGGGACGCGAGCGGCGCCGCCGTTCGCGCGTTGCGTGCCGGCCTCGCCTTCGCGCTCGTGGCCGCCGTCGCGGCACCGTTCGTCCGCAGCGCGACGGATGCCAAGTGGCGCCGGGACCACCGCATCGTCAACCCGACCGCACCCCCTGCGACCATGCTGGAGGAAGGGGCCGGGCCGGACAGTCCCTTCTTCCCCTCGTCGGCGAACACGAACGTCGACGGCACCATTCCGGCCGACTTCTTCCTGACCAGCGAGGCGTGCGGCCGCTGCCACCGGGACATCTACGAGCAGTGGCAGCCGTCCGCCCACCACTTCTCTTCCTTCAACAACCAGTGGTACCGCAAGTCGATCGAGTACATGCAGGATGTCGTCGGCACCGAGCCGTCCAAGTGGTGCGCCGGCTGCCACGACCACGCCGTCTTCTTCAACGGGCGCTTCGACCGGCCGATCCGGGAGCAGATCGACACCCCGGAGGCGCAGGCGGGCCTCGGCTGCACCTCCTGCCACTCCATCGTCCACGTCGGCAGCACGATGGGCCAGGGCGACTTCGTGATCGAGTACCCGCCGATGCACGACCTGGCGGCGAGCGAGAATCCCGTGCTCCAGTGGCTGCACGACACGGCCACCCATCTCGCCCCGGGCCCGCACCGGAAGACCTTCCTGAAGCCGTTCCACACCGAGCAGAGCGCCGAGTTCTGCTCGTCGTGCCACAAGGTGCACCTCGACGTCCCGGTGAACGAGTACCGCTGGATCCGCGGGTTCAACGAGTACGACAACTGGCAGGCGTCCGGCGTCTCCGGCCAGGGGGCGCGGTCGTTCTACTATCCGCCGGCGCCCCAGACCTGCCGCGACTGCCACATGCCGCTCGTCCCGTCCGACGATCCGGCGGCGCGGGACGGTCTGGTCCGCTCCCACCGCTTCCCCGGCGCCAACACGGCGCTGCCGTTCGTCAACGGGGACGCGGAGCAGCTCAAGCTGGTGCAGGACTTCCTGCGCGACGGGCAGGTCTCGGTGGACGTCTTCGGCATCACGCGCGTCGCAGAGGCGCCCCCCCCGGAGCTCGCCGCGGCGCGCGGCACGGCCGAGCCGCGCCTGTCGAGCACGTTCGCGGTCGGCGAGGAATCGATGCGCTTCGGTGCCGCGGGCATCTCAACCGGGGCGCCGCCGGCGGAAGTGCTGGCGCCACTCGACCTGCAGGAGGTCGCGGTGCGGCGGGGCGAGTCGGTGCGGGTCGAGGTGGTGGTCCGGACGCGCAAGGTCGGCCACTTCTTCCCCGGCGGAACGGTCGACGCCTTCGACGTCTGGGTGGAGTTCGAGGCCATCGACGACCGGGGCCGCGTGCTGCTGCACAGCGGAGCGGTGGCCGACGGCGGGTCCGGCCCGGTCGACCCGAGCGCCCACTTCTACCGCAGCCTGCAGCTCGACGAGCGCGGCAACCCGATCAACAAGCGGAACGCCTGGATGACCCGCTCGGTCGCCTACGTCCGGCTGATCCCGCCCGGCGCCGCCGACACCGTCCACTACCGGCTGCGGGTACCGGAGGACGCCGGCGACCGCATCTTCCTGCGCGCGAAGGTCAACTACCGCAAGTTCGCGTGGTGGAACACGCAGTGGGCGTACGCCGGGGAGCGCGATCCGTCGACGCCCGCTGCGGCCGTCGGCGCCGCCTACGACGACGGGCGCTGGACGTTCACCGGGGACACCTCCGACGTGTCGGGTGGCGTCAAGGCGATCCCCGACATCCCGACGACGGTAATGGCCGAGGCCGAGGCGGCTCTGACCGTCATCGGCGCCGACGAGCCGCTTCCGCCCCTCCCGGCGCCGGCAGAGCTTGAGGCGGGCGCCGCCGAAGCCCGACCCGCGATCGCCGGACCACCCCTCCGCGAGCGCTGGAACGACTACGGCATCGGCCTCCTCCTGCAGGGCGATCTGAAGGGGGCCGTCGCCGCCTTCGAGCGCGTGATCGAGGTCGACCCGACGTACCCGGACGGGCCGGTCAACGTCGCCCGCGCGCTGCTGCAGGAAGGCGACGTGGCCGGCGCCCTCCCCTACCTCGAACGGGCCATCGCCCTGGAGCCGCGCCTCGCGCGCGCCCACTTCTTCCTGGGGACCGCCCGCAAGACGCTGGGCAAGTACGAGGAAGCCCTGGCGCACCTCGAGATCGCCCGCGAGCAGTACCCGCGGGACCGGGTGGTGCTGGGCCAGATCGGCCGCATCCAGTTCCTCGACCGGCGCTTCGGGGAGGCGATCGCGACCTTCGAGGAGGTCCTGCGGATCGATCCCGAGGATCTCCAGGCCCACTACAACCTGATGCTGGCCCACCGCGGCGCCGGCGACATCGAAGCCGCGGGCCGCGCGCAGGCGCTCTACGAGCGCTTCAAGGCGGACGAGGCCGCGCAGGCGATCACCGGGCCCTACCGGCGGGCATCGCCGGAGGACAACAACGAGCGGCAGGCGATCCACGAGCACGGGCACGGCGCAGCGCCCCACTGAGCGCCGGCCGGACCGGGAGGACAACCGATGCAGAAGCAGACCCGCACACGCTCGATCTACGCCCTGGGACTCGTCGCCGTCTTCGGGCTCGGCTACGCGGCGGCGGAGCTCGGGGACACCGAGGCCCACGCCTCGGCGGTCGCCGGCGAGAAGGCGGCCTACCTGATCGTCAGCTCCAAGGTCCTCGATCCGGAGCCGCTGGCCGCGTACGGCGAGGCGGCCGGGCCGGGGGCGAGCGAGGCGGGCGTCGAGATACTCGCCCGGGCCGACGTGGGCGACGGGCTGGAAGTCCTGGAGGGCGCGTGGCCCTACGACGATGGCGGCGTGACCATCGAGCGGTTCCGCTCGATGCAGGCGCTGCTCGACTTCTGGCACTCCGACGAGTACCAGGCCGCCATCGAGCTCCGCAAGGGGGCGATCGACATCGACTTCATCGTGGCGCTCGAGGCGAGCGAGGCCACGACCACCGACGAGTAGCCCTCGACCCAACGCCCGCCGCACGGCCCCGCTCAGGCGAGACGGCGGGGACGGCCCCGCTCGGCGATGAGGTCGAAGTGCAGCAGGCCGGCCGGCAGCAGGCCGGCCGCGGTCACCTCGCGCTCCCGGACGCGCCAGTAGTCGAGCAGATCGGCGGTCCTGGCGAAGCGCTCGTCGTCGCCGAACGCGCTGGTGGCCCGGACGCTCGGGTAGAGGGCAAGGAGCCGGTCGAGCAGCTCGGCCGGCTGGCGCCGTTCGAGGTCCACGAGACAGCGCGGGTTGAACTCGACGACGAGCGCGGGACGGTGCCGCTCGATGGAGGCCCGGAATCCGTCGAACGCATCGATCTCGTGGCCCTCCACGTCCATCTTCACCAGGTCGAGCCGCGGGAGCGACGCCAGCACCTCGTCCAGCACTACCGTCTGCGTGTAGACGCACCCCCCGGGGGCCTGGGTGGCAACCAGGTTCGTGTTCGACGTGTCGCGGCTCAGGGATCGCACCTCCGACCGGACGGAGGCGGCGTGCGGCAGGACCCGCACGTTGGCGACTTCGTTGAGCACGATGCCGGCGTACAGCATCTGGAGATTGTCGGGGTTCGGCTCGACCGCCACGACCGACCCGCCCTCTCCGACGACCGTCGCCGCCAGCAGGGCGATGCACCCCACGTTGGCGCCGATGTCGACGACCACGTCCCCGGGGTCGAGCCGGTCGCGGACCGCGCGCCGCACGTGCGGCTCGTAGTCGTGCGTGGCGATGATGGCCCGCGCGAAGTCGGCGTCGCGCGGCTGCACGCAGACCCGGTAGCCGCCCAGGTCGATCGCCAGCGGCAACCGGTCCGCGTTGGCCTCTTCCGAGTTGGCGAAGCCCCGGACCAGGTCGTCCAGCGCCAGCCCGCGCGCGACGAGACGCTCGTAGTTCGCGAATCCGTCGGCATCGGGCAGGCGCTTCAGGTACAGCCGGTAGGCGTAGCGGACGTCCTCCAGGGTGGCGTGCTCGCGCCATCCGTCCGCGGGGCCGCCGGGGTGCCGGTCGGGCGACGACACGGTCCCTCCGAGGGCTATTCGGTCGCCCCCAACGCCCGCAGCACGTCCGCCATGCGGGTCGCGGAGTAGTCGGTCAGGCTCCGGGTGAGCCGCGCGGGGGCTCGGGCGTTCAGGGCCCTGTCGAGCGGCGTCTCGCCGCGGCCGTTCCGCGCGTCGAGATCCGCACCGCGGCCGGCGAGGTACTCGACGACGCTCTCGAAGCCGTGGAACGCGGCCGCATGGAGCGCCGTGTCGCCGGTGTCGCTGGCTGCGTTGACATCCGCGCCCAGCTCGACGGCGACGCGGACGGCCTCGATCCCACTGCCCATCACGCGGCGGCGATCGGCGTCCTGCCGCAGGGCGGCCTCCATCTCGGCCGAGTCCATCTCCCGCCCCAGGCGGTCCTTGCCGGCCCGGCCGAACCCCCGCGTGAGCAGCCCCGCCGCCACCATGAGGGGGGTGACGCCGCCGTCGAGGCCGATGCCCGGATCCGCTCCGCTCTCCGCCAGCCGCCGCATGATGTCCCCGCGGCCGAACTTGGCCGCGAGGAAGAACGGCGTCGCGCCCGCCCACTCCATGTCGAGAGCGAACAGCTTGCCCTGCCGCGCGTAGCGCGTCCCGCGCACGAGGCGGGCGTCGGGATCCGCGCCGTGGGCGAGCAGCGCGCCGACCAGGGCGCCGTCGCCGCGGAGGATGGCCGCGTGCAGCGGCGCGTACCCCGCGCCGGCCGCGTTCGGGTCGGCGCCCGCCTCGAGCAGCAGGCGGGCCACCGCACCATGGCCGCTGTGCGCGGCCAAGACGAGGGCGCTGGCCCCATCGGGCGCGGCGTCGTGCGGATCGGCGCCCGCCGCCAGCAGCCGCCGGGCCGCATCCGGGTCGCCGCTGCGCGCCGCGAACAGCAGGGGCGAGAACCCGCCCTCCGGCACGACGGCTACCGCTCCCTCGCCGGCGGTGCGGGCGGACCTCGCAGTCACCACGGGCCGCACCCGGGACCGTTCGTGCACGTCGGCACCGGCCTCGATCAGCACCGCCACCACATCGGGGTGCCGCTCCGAGACCGCCCACATCAGCGCGGTCTGGCCTTCGATCGACTCGCGGGCGTTCACGTCGGCGCCGTGCGCCACGAGCGCCGCCACGGCGTCCGCGGCGCCCGCCCGGGCCGCCGTCATCAGCGCCGTCTCGCCGCTCGGGAGCGCCGCCCGCGCATCGGCGCCGGCGGCCAGCAGGGCGCGCACCAGCTTGCCGCTGCCGTTCTCGCACGCCAGGTGGAGCGCGGTCACGCCGATCTCGTTCACCGCCCCGGCCGTAGCGCCGGCGCCGAGCAGCAGCCTCGCCGCCGGGACATCGTCGCGGTACGCCGCCCAATGGAGTGCCGTCGCGCCGTCGCGCTGCGCGGCATCCGCGTCCACCCCCTCCGCGAGCAACCCGCGCACGGCCGCCAGGTCCCCGGCGCGTACCGCCTCGACGAGCCGGAGGTCGGCCGACTGTGCCGGGGCCGGCCGGGACGCCGACGCCACGAGGGCCAACGAAGCCAGTCCGACCGCGGCGGCGCGCATGCTCCCTGTCCCCCTCGGGCCGCTGGGGTCAGACGACCGAGACCGCGTCCGCGGCCGAGAACGCCGCGAGCGGACCCGTGCTCGTGCCGAACCGCTCGACCGGCACGCCGAGCAGGTCCAGGAGGCTCACGTGCAGGTTGGACATCGGCGTGGGATCGGAACAGCGCACGTGGCG
This sequence comes from Acidobacteriota bacterium, assembly GCA_026707615.1. Lineage (GTDB taxonomy): Bacteria > Acidobacteriota > Vicinamibacteria > Vicinamibacterales > UBA8438 > JAGWAJ01. Next base: position 18,970 of record JAPOWL010000547.1, read on the forward strand.
TCCGCCGCGCAGCCGGCCCGCGCCGCCGCCGACCACGAGGATCGGCAGGTTCTCCGACGAGTGCCGGTTCCCGTCACTGAGGCCGCCGCCGTACACCAGCGCCACGTGGTCGAGCAGCGTGCCGTCACCGTCCGGCGTCGATTGCAGGCGGTCCAGGAAGTAGGCGAGCAGGGTCGCGTGGAAGGTGTTGATGCGCGCCAGCTTCGCCAGCTTGTCGGGGTCGTTCTGGTGGTGCGAGGTCGGGTGGTGCGCCTCCGGCACCCCGATCTCGGGGTAGGTCCTCCCGCTGTACTCGCGGCTCACCATGAAGCTGACGACCCGCGTCAGGTCCGCCTGGTACGCGAGCACCTGCAGGTCGAACATCAGCTTCGCGTGCTCCTCGAACGCCGCGGGGACGCCCGGGGGTGGCGCGATCTCGGGCAGCGGCTCGTCGATCTGGTCCTCCGCCTTCTGGATGCGGCGCTCGATGTCGCGCACGGCCTCGAGGTACTCCCCCAGCCTCCGGCGGTCGCCCGGGCCGAGGTCGCGGCGGAGCCGTGCCACCTTGTCGCTCACCGCGTCGAGCAGGCTGCGGTTCTGCTCGATCCGGGCCAGCCGGGCAGCGGGATCCGTTCCCGCGGCGTCGCCCAGCAGGCGCTCGAAGACCGCCCGCGGGTTGGTCTCCATCGGGAGCGGCGTCGTGTCGCTCCGCCAGCAGATCGTGTTCGTGTAGGCGCAGGTGTAGCCGCCCCCGCAGGTGCCGACGTCGTCGCCGGACTCGAGGGCCAGCTCCAGCGAGGCAAGCTGCGTGTGCCGCCCCGCCTCCCGCGCCGCCACCTGGTCCATCGACACGCCGGCCCCGAGCCGGGCCCCCTGCGTGCGCTTCGGGGGCACGCCGGTCAGGAAGCTCGTGGCGCCGGTCTCGTGGATGTCGTCCGGCCCCTTGTTGCTCAGGCCCGATACCACCGTGACGTGCCGCCGGAAGCGCTCCAGCGGGCGCAGGATCGGGGGCATGGCGAAGGCCGCGCCATCCGTTGCCGGCGTCCACTGGTCCATGACGATCCCGTTCGGCACGTAGACGACGCCCAGCCTCGGGGCGGGCCGGGCGGCGGTCCGACCGAGGGCGGTCAGGGCCGGCACCATGCCGTCGAGCATGGGCAGGGCCAGGGCGGCGCCGAGGCCGCGCAGCACGGTGCGCCGGGGCAGAACCCGCTTGCTGATGATCATGATTCGGAGCTCCGCATCTGGAACGGAAGGCTGCGGACGATGCCCAGCACGAGCGACGACCAGCGGTAGTCGTCGTCGGCCGCTTCCCGCACGATCCGGCGGACGGCCGGCATGTCGTAGTGCTCGAGGCCGCGGCCGAGAGCGTAGGTCGTGAGCTTCTCCGTAACGGTGCGGACGAACTGCTCTCGGCGCTCGAGCAGGACCTCCCGCAGTCCGGAGAGCCCGCGGAACGCCGTGCCGTCCGGAAGGACGCCCGAGGCGTCGATCGGGCTGCCCGCCTCGCCCGACGCGCGCCAGCGGCCGATCGCGTCGAAGTGCTCGAGGCCGAAGCCGAGCGGATCCATCGGCGCGTGACAGCTCGCGCAGACCGCGTTCTCGCGATGCCGCTCCAGCCGCTCGCGCACCGACGCCGGACGTCCCGCCTCGCCCCGGTCCGGAAGCGCCGGCACGTCGGGGGGCGGGGGCGGCGGCGGCGCTCCGAGCACGTGCTCGAGCAGCCAGTGCCCGCGCAGCACCGGCGACGTGCGGGTCGGGTAGGAGGTGACGGTGAGGATGCTGCCCTGACCGAGCAGGCCCCCGCGGGCGCCGTCGGCGAACCTCACCCGCCGGAAGCGGTTGCCGTACACCTTCGGAATGCCGTAGTGCCGGGCCAGCCGCTCGTTGACGAAGGTGTAGTCGGCGCGCAACAGGTCGAGCAGGCTGCGGTCCTCGCGGATCTGGCTGCCCACGAAGAGCTCGGTCTCGCGCGCGAAGGCCTCGCGCAGGTTGTCGTCGAACTCCGGAAAGAGCTCCGGCGTCGGAACGACGGCGGGCAGCGTGCGCAGCGCGAGCCACTGCATGACGAAGCCGTCCACGAGCGCCGCGGCGCGCGAATCGGCCAGCATGCGCCGGACCTGGGCCTCGAGCACGGCGGGGTCGCGCAGCGTCCCCGCGGCGGCGGCGTCGAGCAGCTCGTCGTCCGGAATGCTGCTCCAGAGGAAGAACGAAAGCCGCGACGCCAGCTCCGGATCGCTGATCGGATGGACGGGACGCGCGGGCCCTTCCGGCTCCCGCTCCAACCGGAACAGGAACTCGGGATCGACGAGGATGCTCTCCAGTCCCCGGCGGATCCCGGCGTCGAAGCCGCCGTCGGCGCGTCCTGACTCGAAGAACGCCAGCAGCGTCTCGACGTCGGCGCCGGCGAGCGGCCGCCGGAAGGCCCGGCGTGCGATGCGGGCAAGCACCTCGCGGGCGCACTCCGGTTCCTCGGCGAAGGCGGTCGGGCGGCACACGAAGAGGTTGCGTCGGGTCGAGGTCTCGCCGGCGCCGGCGGCGAGGAACGGGCCGGCGATGCTCACGTGCTCGACGGCGGCTTCGGGTGCCTCCGACGGCGAGCTCCACCGCTCCGCGATGGCGAGCACCTTCCCGGTCGCGCGCGGCTGCAGCACGCCGTCGCGCGCGGTCCGCCCCCGCACGAAGGAGACGCCGACCGTCCGCGACCCCGCCCGCACGGGGACGCGCAACACGAGACCCTCGTCGGCGTGGAGCGCATACTCCTCCCACGTCGAATCGCCGGCCACGGCCCCCGCGAACGTTCGCGGGGGCGGGGTCCCCGGCGCGCCGCCCACGGGGAACCCCGCCACGCGGGCGCCGTCGACCCGCACCTCGAGGCGCTGCCGGTACTGGAGCCCCCGCACGTAGTCGTAGAGCTGCCGCCGCAGCCGGATACGGATCTCGTACTCGCCGTCGGCCGGAAAGTCGTGACGGACGGCGAGGCCGCCGCGTGACCCGAACGGCAGGTCCTCGCTCATGCGCTGGTCCTGGAAGCGCATGCTGGGCAGGCCGTAGGTCTCCGTCGCCGGTCCGATGGCCGGATCGCCGACCGCGAGGCGGGCGATCCGCCGCGCCGCGAAGATGTAGCGGTCGAGCAGGGCCGGCGACACCGAGAGCGCGTCGGCCATGTTGTCGAAACCGTGATCGACGTCGTCCGGTGGCAGGAGCTCGGCGCCGTCGACCTCGAGGCCGAGCAGGTCGCGCACGGCGTTCGCGTACTCGCGGCGGTTGAGACGGTGGGCGGCCTTGCGGCCGGGATTGGGATCCGCTTCCGCGGCGCGGTCGAGGGCCGACTCGAGCCCGGCCGCCATCGCGGCGTAGCTGGCCCGGTCGGGCCGTGGCCTCCCGGCCGGCGGCATGGCGCCGGTCCGCAGCTTCTCGACGACCTTCTCCCACACGTCAGGGCGGTCGCCGATGCGCTCGGGGTCCAGCGCATCGAGGGCCAGACCGGCCGTCTGCAGCCGCGCGTTGTGGCAGGTCAGGCAGTAGCGGCGGAGCGTGGTCCGTGTCTGTGCCGCGCTCCACGGGGCGGCGCGCTCGGACGGTTCTTCCGCCGGGTCGGAAGCCCGCTCGCCGTGAGGCTCCCGTTCCTGGACCGGCGTCGCAGCGACGGCCGGATGGGCCGCTCCAAGTCCCACCGAGGCAATCGCGAGCCCGGCCGCCCACGCCGCCATCCCGCTCGGCATCGTGCTCACCCCGCGGCCAGCAGTTGTCCACCGCCGCCGCAAACCGGACCCACTCCGCCCAGCCCGCCCCAGTCTACCGCCCGTCGGGCCGGTTCCCCAAGCATCGATCGTGCGGGCGGCCGCGTCCGGATAGCCTCTTCGCCTCGACGATCCGTCGAGCGCGCGATCTCCCATCCGGGCGGCGTCGAGGCGACGGCATCGGCGACCTGCTGCCGTGCCGGGAATCGCGGCTCCCCGGGGAGCGTCGGGTGCGCACGAAACCCGGGGCGAGGTGGGAGAACGCGCCTGGCACCCCGAGGCCGGGGCGCGCCGACGCTACCGCTTCAGCAACTCGTAGAGCCGATCGACGCGCGTCGTGAGGACGTCGATCCGCCGCGACAGGCTGAGGAACAGCCACCCGATGAAGGCCAGCGGGACGGCGTTTATGATCGCTCCGATCACGCTCTCGGACATCCTGAACACCATACCATGAGCGTGTCGCCAGCGTGACAACGGCCCGGCCGGTTGTGTTGGATGGCACACACAGAACTACACGCGCCCACGCGCCCAACTCGTCTCGTGGTCACCAGTCAGGTCGCCCGGCGTCGCGGCGAGGTCGACGACCGGTTCACTACTGAAGCGTCGGCTCCGGCCCGTCCGGCCCGCCGCGCGGCTGGTCGGTTACGGGCGCTCCGCGAGGCTCGTACCCGTCGCAGCTCCGCACAGGGAGACGCGGGTACTTCGGATAGTCGGCATCGGTCGCCGAGCGCTCGCACCGGTAGAAGCACCCGCCCTTGCGCGAGCGCACGACGTGGACGTGCCGGCACCGCCAGCAGAGCCCGACGGCGGCGCCCGGCTCAATCGCCGCCATCGCCCGCCCAGGGGATCCAGCCCCGCCCCCGGTGACCGAAGTCGCAGCGGCCGGGGTGGAGGATCTCGGCCAGGATCTCCGCCGTCTCGACGACGCGGGGCCCCGGCCGGTTGAAGTACTGGTTGCCGTCCGCGATGGCGACGCGCCCGGCCCGCACGGCGGAGAGCCGCCGCCAGACCGGGTGCGTCGCGAGCGGCGCCATCTCGCGGCGCGAGCGCTCGATTTCGAAGCCGCACGGTGCGATCACGACGACTTCGGGATCGGCCGCCGCGAGATCGTCGATTCGCAGGTAGCCGGAGTGCTTCCCCGCCTCTCCGAACGGATCCGTTCCGCCGGCGCGCTCGACCAGCTCGGGGGTCCAGTTGCCGGCGCTCATCAACGGGTCGATCCACTCGATGCAGGCCAGCGACGGGTGGGTCGGCGCGGAGCGCACGGCGGCCCGAACCGCGGCAAGCCGGTCGACGAGTCGCGCCACGAGGTCGTCTCCCCGCTGCAGGTCGCCCAGGGCCGCGGCCACGGCCCGGATGTCGTTCCAGATGTCGCCCAGCGACATCGGCTCGAGCGACACGATGCGCGGTCGCGAGCCGACGAGCTCGCACACCGCCGCCTCGACGTCCTTCAGGCTGACCGCGCAGACCTCGCACTGGGTCTGCGTGACGATGACCGTCGGGGCCAGATCATCCAGGACGGCGGCGTCGACCCGGTAGACCGACAGCCCGTCGGCCACGATGCCGCGGACCTGATCGTCGATGTCCCGGCTGGCCGCCCCGATCGCGACCTTCGACGCCGAGCAGACCGGCAGCCGGGCGACGGAGGGCGGGTAGTCACACTCATGGGAGCGGCCCACGAGCTGCTGCTCGAAGCCGAGCGCACAGACGATCTCGGTCGCGCTCGCGATCAGCGAGACCACCCGCTGCGTCATCGCGTGCCGCTACCCAACGGCGGGGCCACGATCGGCACGGCCGGGACGAGCGCCGGCCGCGCGAGGGCGACGCGGCTGAACAGGAGCGGCAGGAACACCGCCATGCTGACCAGGGTGTTGCGGAAGAAGGGCAGCGCCCGGACGTAGCAGTCGACGAGGCCGGCGAGCGTGTGCGGGTAGATGGAGCCGTCGCCGAACGCCCATACGCCGAAGTTCGTGAGAACGAAGAAGCCGGTGGACGAAACCAGGCCCGCCGCCGCGATCCCGCGCCACGTCCGGGCGCCCCGCAGCGCGAAGCCGGTCGTCGCCACGAACGCGAAGGCCAGGTAGACCACGGGCTGGAACGGATAGAACGCCCAGTCGAGGCGCCCGGTGAGCGTCCAGATCCCGAGGTCGCCGAGCAGAAGCGTCGCGAAGGGGATGGCGTAGGCAAGCCGCGGCTGGGCATAGAAGGCCCCCCCGAAGATGCAGAGGGGCAGTATCGGCGAGAAGTTCCACGGGTAGGCGGTGCCGGCGGGATCGATCGGCATGCCCAGACGCGAGAGCAGGTAGGGCGTCAGCCGTGCCGCCACGCTCAGGCCAAGCAGCACGAGAATCGGAACGACTCGGGGCTTCATCGACTCCTCCTTCGGACGGCGGGCGTCGCACGCCGCCTGCGCGCCCTCACGGGCGCGTTTGGGAGTCCGCGCTTCCACCGAGTACTCCAGTGGGAGGTTCTGCGGCGCAGACTCGTGGTCCCTCGACCACGACCTGGAGGTCCGCCGACGGAGGAAGGGGTACCGGGCCCGTTGCTGCCCCAGCCTCCCCGCGAAGGCCCAGGTCGATTGACTCGACGCCGGCAGGTCTTCGGGCTTACGGGCGCTACGCGCCCTCACGGGCGCGTCGAGAGTCTGCGGGCCGCGATCCCCCTCGCATGGGCAGGATCCTGCGGCGCCGACTCCTCGGCGGTTGCCGACTTCTACTGGCCGTCGCTTCCCAGCTCTCCGGGAGCCAGTGCCATGACGGCGGTCGTTCCCGTTCACCGCTGCGGGGCAGCCCCGGATTCTCACCGGGTTCCCTCTTGCCGCTCCGGGAGGCCGGAGCACCAGCGCGAACGTACCGTAGCCGGCGGTCGAGACGCCGTCAAGGCGCGACCGCGGCCTGCCCCCGCGCTATGATCGCGGTCGAGCCTTGGCCAGCCGGAGAGCTCCGGGCGGTCGCGTGCGGGCGTCGCGACGACGCTCGCCGCTCGTACCCGGCGGTCGGGGAGGCAACCGACGGCCGGGAGGAACGCCCCGATGACACACAAGCCTGCACGCCGACTCGTGACGCGCGAAGCGTCGCGCCGACGGAAACTCCTCTCTGCCCGTCAGGGCGCCCTCCCGGCCGCGATCGCCTTCGCGGCGACGGTCACGCTCCTGTCGGCTCCCGCAGCGGCCCAGGGCGTGCCGGACGGCGAATGGCACGCGATCGGGCGGGACGCGGCCAACACCAAGTACTCGCCCCTCGACCGGATCACGGCGGACAACTTCACGGACCTCCGGATCGCCTGGCGCTGGACGTCGCTCTCGCGGGCTGTGGCCGCCCGTGACGACCGGATCCGCCCCGGGCAGTTCAAGGCGGTCCCGCTGATGGCCGGCGGGCTCGTTTACGTGAGCACCGCGCTCGGGCAGGTGGCGGCGCTCGACGCCGGGACCGGCGAGACCGTCTGGACCTACGACCCGCGCATCTACGACGACCTCGACCGGCCGCCCAACATGGGCTGGCACCACCGGGGGGTCTCGTACTGGGAGGACGACGAGAGCGACGACGCCCGGATCTTCATCGCCAGCCACGACCTGCGCCTCGTCGCCCTCGACGCCCGGACCGGCGCCCGCTATCCGGACTTCGGCACCGGCGGCTACGTGGACCTCACGCAGGGTTTCGACCGCGAGATCGACGCCTCCCGGATGACCTACTCCTCGCCGGTCGCCATCGCCGGCGACAGCGTGATCGTCGGCAGCATCGTGGCCGACGGCCGGATCACGCTGCGCGAGGCGTCGCCGGGGGACGTGCGGGCCTACGACGCCCGCACGGGCGAGATGAAGTGGATCTTCCACACCATCCCGCAGGGCGACGAGTTCGGCGCCGATTCCTGGCAGAACGAGTCGTGGCGCTACAGCGGTCATTCCAACGTCTGGTCGTACATGGCGGTCGACGAGGAGCTCGGCTACGTCTACCTCCCGACGGGGACGCCGTCGAACGACTGGTACGGCGGGATGCGGCCCGGGAACAACCTGTTCGCCGAGAGCATCGTCGCGGTCGACGCGGAGACCGGCGAGCGGATGTGGCACTTCCAGGCGATCCACCACGGGCTCTGGGACTGGGACTTCCCCACCGGCCCGAACCTGCTCGACATCACCGTCGACGGCCGGCCCGTCAAGGCGATCGCGCAGGTGAGCAAGCAGGGCTTCACCTACGTCTTCGACCGCGTCACCGGCGAGCCCGTCTGGCCGATCGAGGAGCGGCCCGTCCCCCAGGGGAACGTGCCGGGAGAGTGGTACTCCCCGACGCAACCGTTCCCGACGAAGCCCGCTCCGTTCGACCGGCAGGGGATCACGCCGGACGACCTGATCGACTTCACGCCGGAGCTTCGGGCCGAGGCGCTCGAGATCGTCAACTCGCGGGCGCGCTTCGGGCCGATCTTCTCGCCGCCCGTCGTGCGGGGGGCCGAGGTGCCGTTCATCCAGGTCCCGGGCGCCGGGGGCGGCGCGAACTGGCAGGGCTCGGCCGTCGATGTCGAGACCGGGCGGCTCTTCGTCTCGTCGTCGACCACGCTCATCGTGGTCGAGGTGGTCCCGTTCGCGCCGCCGGCCACGGTCGGCTACTTCACCGACCCGTGGGGCGTGGGCCTCTCGGGGCCGCGCGGCCTGCCGCTCTTCCAGCCGCCCTACAAGCGGGTGACGGCGATCGACCTGACCACCGGCGACCACGCCTGGATGACGCCCCACGGCGACGGGCCGCGCTACCACCCGGAGCTGCGGCACCTGAACCTGCCGCCCCTCGGAGGCGGGGGCGGACTCAGCTCCGGGCCGCTGGTCACCCCGACGCTGCTCATCATGAACCACGGCGGGCGCGGCTTCGCGGAGGCCGCGGGCGCGATCGAGGCGACCGGCGACCCCAGTGCGGACGCCGCCCGGCTGATGGCGGCCGGCGCGCGCACCATCAGCGCCTACGACAAGGACACGGGCGAGCACCTCGGCTCGGTGCGGTTGCCGGGCATCCCGGGCGGGAACCCGATCACCTACCTCCACGACGGGCGGCAGTACCTCGTGGTGGCCGTCGGCAGCGGCGGCGCCGACGCCGAGCTGATCGCGCTGACGTTGCCGTGAGCAAGAGTGGAACGGGCAGGTTCGACACGCACGCGATAGCCCGCTCGCCGACCGCGGCGGGCATCGACCCGGACCAGGCCGGAGCGATTACGGACGCCGTCCGGCTCGCCGCCGAGCACGACTCCGCCGGCATCGACACCGGTGCGCTGGCGACCAAGGCGGATCTGGCGGTCCTCGAGACCCGGCTGATCAAGTGGCTGGTCGGGAGCGTGCTCACGGCCGCGGGCATCGTCACCGCCGCGGGCGTGACGCTCGGAATCGCCATACTGCGTGCGCTGGCCGCTCTCGCCGGCAACGGGTAGCGCCGCCAACCTGTCGCAGGCTCCGGGCGCACGTCGCGGGCACATGTGCAGACGCGCGCGGGAAGAGCGGACCGATCGATGGCTGAGCCCACGCTGAACCCGGCCGCGGGCCGCGGGCGTCCGAGCGACGCCGCGGCCGGATCGACGAGCGTCCGCGCCGCTCTCGGCAGAGCCGGACTGCTTCTCGTCCTCACCGCGTTCGCCACCGTCGTGGCGGTCGCAGGCAGGGTGGGTGCCGGCACCGACCTGCCGACGCTGGCCGCGTCGCTCGCCGCCATCGCGGAGAGCCGGGGCCTCTACGGCGCCGGGGGCGCCGGCCGGCTCGCATCCGGCGTCACGCTGATTGCGGTCGCGTGGTTCCTGTGCCAGGCTCGAAACGGCGCGGGACGCGGACCTCG
>JAPOWL010000587.1 GCA_026707615.1 Acidobacteriota bacterium
CTGCGGCCCAACCCGCATCGACGGCCAGGACCGACGATGACGGCTACGGGTGTCAGAACCTGTCAGCCCTGAACGAAGGCGGGCGGAGAGTGCGCTCCCCGGGGCCGGCGCGTCACCGTTCGACCCCGGTCGCGCTGCCGATGAAGATCCGGTGCAGCCGGGCGGCCTCAGGCGCAGAGTCCGGGGCCGGTGCCGGAGGGGGGCGACAGACGCCCCCCTCAGCGTTCGGGGCGTCTGTCGATGCGAAAGAGCAGGGAGAGAGGCCCGACGCAGGAGTCGCGGTCGAGCAACACCCCACGCGTCGGGCAGGGCGCGGTGTTCAGCGCTTCGGGATGTTCAGCTCGGCCAGGGCGGCGACCACGTCCTCGCCGGCCGTGCTGGGGCGGACGCGCCGGTCCACCCTGAGGATGCGGCCGTCGGGTCCGATGTAGAACGTCCAGCGTTGGGCCAGACTGCCGAACCCGCCGCCGAAGCTCGGCAGCACGCCGTAGGCTTCGGCGGCCGTCCGGGTCGGGTCGCTCAGCAAGGGGAAATCGGCTTCGGCCGACTCCGCGAACGCCTTGTTGGTTGCCTCGTCATCGACGCTCACCATGAAGTAGGCGATGTCGTAGGACTTGAGCTGGTCGCTGGATGCACGCAGCGACTTGCATTCGGCCGTTCAGCCACCGGTGAACGCCATGGGGAACCACGCCAGGACGACCGTCGTCCCGCGGTAGTCCTCCAGGCGGTGGGTCCGGCCGTCGCTGCCCGGCAGCGCGAAGGCCGGTGCGGCGTCGCCCGGCCCCAACTGCTGCGCCCCGGCGCTCCCGGCCGCCCCGGCAGCCGCGAAGGCCAGGGCCGCGCCGTAGACCAGGACGCGTTCCGTCCGCGTCATCTGTCGCATGCGTTCTCCTCCAACGACGAGGCCGGATCCTACCCGGCTCTCGTCCGACGCGCCGCACCACAGCGGTTCAGGCCCGCGTCCTTCGGTGCGGGTCTCAGTACCCCTCCAGCACCGGGAACCGCTCGTCGGTCGGCAGCGGCTGCACGCCCAGCGCGTTGAGCGCCAGCGAGACCATCCGGTAGCGTCCCGCGGTCGCGGCGATGCTCATCAACTGGTGGGTGTCGTACTCGGCCGCCAGCGACTCCCAGGTCTCGTCGGAGATCATCGAGTCGCGGAACATCTCGTTGGCGGCGTCGATGAGCGCGAGCTCGCGGGCGTTCCACCCGGTCTGGTCGCGGCCCTGCGCGATCCAGAGCGGTTCGAGGCCGTGGTCGCGCGCGCGACCGACGCTGCCGACGTGCTTGGCCCACTCGTATACGGCCCCCGAGTTCCAGCCCATGCGCAGGATGACGAGCTCCCGGTCGTGCGGCGTCAGCCGCGAGCGCTCCGGTTCGAGGATGTAGCGCTCGTTCTGGTTGCGCGCGGCCGACATCGCCGGATTCCGCAGGAAGGTGCGCGTCACGCGCAGCCCGTCGCCCTCGAGCGGCTCGACGCGCGGCTCGGCCAGCGGCGGCTCGGCGTCGGGCACGTTGATCGAGTAGCCGACGTCCTCGGTCGGCATGAGGGCCGTCGCCGCGGCGTCCGGCTGGATGCCGAGGGTGTTGAAGAGGATGGCGGCCGAGAGAGTGTCGCCGACCGTCATCACCGCGTCGAGCATCTCCTCCGTGCCGTAGCGGGCGGTGAGCTCGTCCCACGTCCGGTCCGTGACCGCGGCGTTCCGGAACAACTGGTCGGCAAGGCCGATGAGCGTCTCCTCGAAGGGATCGCGCTCGGAGCTCAGGTCGAACCCCATCGCGATGCCGAGCACCTCGTCCGCCGTCAGGCCCGCCTCGGCCGCGCGGCTCGCGTGCGTCGCCCAGATGTTCCCGCTCTGCGCAAGCCAGGCGGCGCGCAGGATCAGGACCGCCCGGTGGCGGGGCGAGAGCGTAGACTCGCTCGCGATGTAGTCGTTGAACGGCAGCACCCGGTCGCCCAGCGCCGGGACGCGGGCCAGCGTGCGGACGACGTTCGTCGAATGGCCGTCCGCCTCGTAGCGTTCGACGAACGCCCGCTGCTCGGCCGTCCAGTCCGCTTCGGCCAGCGGCGGCACCCGCGCCTCGGCGAGGCGCACGGCCGGCACGATGGAGCCCGGAGCCTCGGTGATCGCCCGCGCCGGCTCGATCCGCAGCAGGACGCCGTCGTCCTCCTCGGTCAGCACGTAGAGGTAGCCGTCGGGGCCCTGCTGCACCTCGCGCACGCGCTGCTTGAGCTCCGTGAGCAGCCACTCCCGGCGGATCTCCTGCCCCCGCCGGTTGAAGACGATGCGCTCGAGATGGCCCGTGTTCGGCATCCGGCCGACCGTCATCGACCCGACGAAGAGGTTGCCGCGCCACGCCGGAAAGTGCTCGCCGTCGTAGAACGTCAACCCCGACGGGCCGATCGACGGCCACCAGGTGACCTCCGGCCCGGTGAACTCCGGCAGCCAGGGGGTGTCGGTCACGGGGAGCCCGGAGTACTGCCGGCTGTAGGAGGCGATGGGCCAGCCGTAGTTGGCGCCCGGCCGGATGATGTTCGCCTCGTCGCCCCCCTGCGGCCCGTGCTCGGTCGCCCAGAGCTCGCCGGTGTCGGGATGGAACGCGAGGCCGATCTGGTTGCGGTGGCCCAGCGAGTAGATCTCGGGCAGATGGTCGGGGTCCCCGACGAACGGGTTGTCGTCGGGAGCCGAGCCGTCGTCGTTCAGGCGCAGCAGCTTGCCGAAGTGCGTCGAGCCGTCCTGCGCGTAGTGGCCGGTCTGGGCGAACTGGAAGGCGCCGCCGACGCTCATGTAGAGGGTGCCGTCGGGTCCCCACTGCAGCCGCGAGGCGGCGATGCCCCCGCCCCAGCCGTCGGCGACGAAGATGTCGCGGACCTCGGTGAGTGCTCCCGCCCCCGCGTCGAGCCGGCCGCGCGCGAGCGCGACCGTGGCGCCGCGCCGACCGTCCCGCTCCCGCTCCTGCGAGTACGTCAGGTAGACGAGCGTGTCGTCCTCGGGGTGGACGGTGACGTCCATCAGCCCCGCCAGGCGCACCTCGGTGTAGACCTCGGGCACGCCGGGGACGTCCTCGTCGAGGAGCTGCCCGTTGCGGATGACCCGCAGCGCCCCGCGGTCGCGCTCCGTGACCAGGATGTCGCCGTTCTGGCGGAACGCCATGCCCCACGGGTGGTCGAGCCCCGTCACGACCGGGACGACGCGGATGCGGGGCTGCTCCGCCGTGTAGAGGACGACGGGGCCATCCGGCGCCGGCACGGCGGGCACGCCGCGCAGCGGCGAGGCGCCGGCGCGGGTCTGGGCGCCGGCCGAGCCGTGGACGGTCGCGAGGAACGCAACGAGACAGGCGGCGAGCGCCCGGTGGAGCGTGTGGCTCATGGAACCTCCAGTTCGTGCATCACTCTAGGAGCTTGCGCCGCAGAGCGTCAACAGAGTGGAGCGCCGCGGCGCAAGCTCCTGGGGCGGTGGGGGCTGGGGCCGACCCGGAGCC
>JAPOWL010000178.1:0-6294 GCA_026707615.1 Acidobacteriota bacterium
TGTGCAGGCTCCGGCAGCGAATGGCGGTGCGGCTCGCGTGAAGCGGCGCTTCTACCTCTGGCATCGATATCTCGGCATCGGATTGAGCCTCGCCTTCGCCTTGTGGTTCGCCACCGGCGTGGTGATGCTCTACGCCCAGTTCCCCATCCTCACCCCGGCCGAACGCCTCGCCGGGCTCCCGTCCCTGGACCTCTCCCGTTCCCGGATCTCTCCCGCTGCCGCGGTCGAACGAGCCGGGCTCTCAACGCCGCCTCGGCGCATGCGCATGGGCACGCTGCTCGACCGGCCGATCTACTACATCCTTCCGTCCGAGGCGCCCTGGCTCGGGGTGTACGCCGATGACGGACAGGTACTGACCGCAATCGACGCGACGACAGCCGGGCGCGTGGCCCGCCGCCATGCACCCGCCGGCGCGCGACCCGCGCTGCTGGGCGAGGTGGAGACCATCGACCAGTGGACGCTGACGAACAGCCTGAACCTCCACCGCCCCCTCTACCGCTTCGGGCTGGACGACGACCTCGGGACCGAGCTGTACGTGTCGGCCAAGACCGGCGAGATGGTGATGCGCTCGACGCGCAGCGAGCGCCTGTGGTCGTGGTTGGGCACCGTCATCCACTGGGGAGCGCCCCTGATCCTGCGCGAGCACGTCTGGGCCTGGCGGCAGGCGATGCTGTGGCTGTCGGGCGCGGGCATACTCCTGGCGTCGACCGGCCTGGTGGTGGGATTGCTGCGCTACCGGCGGCGCGGCTACCTGTTGAAGGGCGTCGACCCCACGCGACGCTTCGCGAGCCCCTACCTCGGCGTCAAGCGCTATCACCACTGGGCCGGCCTCGCCGTCGGCCTCGTCGGCCTGACGTGGATCACCAGCGGATTCCTCTACCTCAATCCGGGCGGCAGCCGGCAGGGGCCGCTGTCGACCACGACGCAGATGACGCCGTACAGCATCGGCGGCGTGCGCGCTTCGACGTCCGCCCGCCCGGGGCAGGCGGAAGCCATGCGCGGCGGCCCGCTGGCCGCCTCCCTCTGGGTCGACTCGCCGGCAGCGGCCTGGACGCGCGTTCCCGCGAGCATGGCCGCCCGTCAGGGCCGGCTGCCGAAGGAAGTGGAGTTGCGGCGCTTCGCCGGGCGTCCCTACTACGAGTTCCGATTCGGCGCGTTCGAGAGCGTCACGGTCGCCGCCGACGGCAAAGGCGACGCGCCGTTCGTCCAGCATCCGGTGAATGCGCTGGTGGCGCAGGCGCGGCAGGCCGTACGGGGCCGGCTGGCGTCCGCCGAGCTTCTCGAGAGCTACGACGCCTACTACTACTCGGTGGGCCCGGGCGCGCGGCGCCGGCTGCCGGTCCTGCGGCTCACGTTCGACGATCCCGTCACGCGCCTGATGTACGTCGACCCGCACACGGGGTCGATCGCGCGCGCCTACGACACCCACGCCATGGTGATGCGCTGGGTGGTCTTCGGTCTGCATTGCTTCGATTTCCCGTTCCTGATTCGGAACCGTCCCGCGTGGGACATCACCGTCATCGGCCTCAGCCTGGGCGGTCTGGTGCTGAGCGTGTCGGGAGTGGTCCTGAGCTGGCGGCGCGTCAGCCCGGGAAGGAGGTAGAGCTTGCCCGTGCACAGTACCCGGTATCGGAAGCAGGTGGGTGCGTTTCTCGGTGCGTTGTTGCTGTCGGGGATGGGCGCCGCGGTACCGGCCGCGGCGCAGCAGGGGGGCGCCGACGCGGACGATCCGGACGCCCCGCCGCGCCGTTTCGAGGAGGTCGTGGTGACCGCCACGCTCGAGGACGAGCGGGTGAGCGACGTGCCCGTAACCATGCAGACCTTCGATCGAGAAGCGATCGAGGAGTCCGGGGCCATGACCGTGACCGAGTTCCTCAGCGAGCGCGGCGTGGCGTTCTTCAGCACCTGGACGCCGGGCCAGACCTCCATCAACATCCGCGGCGGCGCCAGCGACGGACAGGGACGCGACTTCCGGAGTCAGGTGGTCGTGCTGATCAACGGCCGGCGCGCGGGGACTGCGAACATCTCCAAGCTCGGTCTCCACAACGTCGAGCGCATCGAGGTGCTGCGCGGCCCCGGGGGGCTCGTCTACGGCAGCCAGGCGCTCGGGGGCGTCATCAACCTCATTACCAAGGACGGCCTGCGGAATCCGGGGGCCCACGTGCGCGTCGGCGGCGGCTCGTGGGGTCTGGTGGAGACCGTCGCCCAGTACGGCGCATCAGCCGGCAGATGGGATTACTTCGTCAGCGCCCACGGCGGACGGCGGGGCGACTACGAAGCGGGCGCCGGCGCCGTCGAGTCGCCGATGCGCAACACCGCCTACCAGCAGGGCGGCGGCATGGTTGCGCTGGGCTACACGCCCAACGCCTTCCAGCGCGTGACGTTCACGGCGCGCACCGACGGCATGTACGACACCGGCTTCCGGGGGTCGTCATGGGACTGGGACAACGATGAGAATCGCACCAACCGATCCTTCGACCTGAACTACAGCGGCGAGTCCAGCAGCGGGCGCGCCAACTGGGAAGTCCAGACGTCGTACTTCCGGGATCTCGACGATTTCCGTTGGGGCGCCGAGATATTCGGGAGCGGCCGACCCGGCGTCGACCTCGACCACAATCGCCGAAACCAGACCGGCTTCTTCGTGCGGGGCCTGACGAACGTGGAGCTGGGCGGGGCGAACAGCATCCAGGTCGGCGTCGACCAGCAGTGGTGGCAACTGCGCAGCACGCGGATGCGCGAGCCCCTGCCGGGGAGAACGGCGTCGCAGGTGGGCCCGTTCGACAACAACTCCGACAGCCGCAACTTCGGTGTCTTCTTCGAGGACGTGCAGCGCGTGCTGGACGACCGCCTCATACTCCGCGGCGGCGTGCGCTTCGACGGCGGCCGGCACCAGATCCGCGAAACCCCCAACCGACCCAACCTGGTGGAGCGGGCCGCGAACTACGACGCCGTGACCTACCGCGTCGGCGCGACGGCGAAGCCGGTCGAGGAGCTCGCGATCCGGTTCAACGTCCAGACCGGTTACCGGGCGCCGAACGCGACGGAGCTGGCCATCGACTACCAGACGGTCCTCGGCAACCTGATCATCGGCAACCCGGATCTCGAGCCGGAGCAGGCAACGAGCTATGAGGTCGGCGTCGCGTACGAGAATGCGCGGATGTGGTTCGACCTGGCGCTGTTTCGCAACGACATCACCAACCGGATCCAGGCCGTCGGGGACACTCGCAACGCGGCCGTCCGCATCTACCAGAACCGCGCGGAGTCGGAGCTCGTCGGGCTCGAGCTGCAGAGCAATTTCGTCCTGGCCCGGACGGGCGATGCGACCAGCGTGAATCTCGGGGTCAACGCGGCGCACCACTTCCGGATGCGCGACCTCGACGCCGCCGCGCGCCAACTCAGCACCGACCGCATCATCCGCGTCTACGAGACGCAGGGCTCCGTGCTCCTCGGGGTGCACAACCCGGCGTGGATGGTGCAGGTGGCCGGGACGTACTACGGGCCGGTCTGGTACGACACGGAGGAGAGACTGCTGATTCCGTTCGCCGAGCCGGAGCGCGGGACCATCCACAGGAAGGGCCCCTTCACGACCTGGAACCTGCGGGGACGCTACGAGGTCGGCGAGGGGTTGTGGCTGACCGGGGCCGTGCGCAACCTGCTGAACAAGAACGACCACCCGCTGTTCATCGCGATCAACCGGGAGCCGCTCTTCGCCAACACCGCCCTGTCGAACGGCGGCCTGGGCAACAGCATGCCGGGGCGCGCCTTCATCGTCGGCTTCGAGTGGCGGACGTGACCCGGCCGCCGCTCGGAGACGGAGCGCCGCCCACGCGCCCCGGTGATGGTCGATTCGTCGGGGCGCGGGCAGCGGGGACGCCTGCGCCGGCGGGTCACTCCGGCACGAGGTGCCGGCCGCGGAGGGGCCGGCCGGGAGTGGCGTCCTCGACCAGGGCGCCGTTGCGGACGACGAAGGTGCCGGCGACGAGGACGTGCTCGATGCCCTCCGAGTAGCGGTCGGGGGCCTCGTAGGTGGCGCGGTCGATGATGCGCTCGGGGTCGAAGATCGTCAGGTCGGCGTCGCTCCCGACCTGCACGCGCCCCTTGCGCGCCATGGCGGGAGCGATGTCCTGGAGGCGCTCCGCCGGCAGGAGCGTCATCTTGCGCAGGGCCTCCGCCAACGACAGCACGCCGCGCTCGCGGACGTAGTAACCGAGGATTCGGGCGAAGGTGCCGGCGCCGCGCGGGTGGCTGCGCCCGTCGCTGAACGGGATGCCGTCGCTCGCGGCCATGACGTCGGGCTGGCTGACGATCCACTCGTTGGTCGCCTCCGACCGGCCGTGCATGATGACCCAGCCGCCCCGGCTCCGATAGCGCTCGAACGTCTCCGGTGTCAGCCGCTCCCCGGTCTCGACCCACTGCAGGCGCCCGTAGGCCTCCGCCGGCCGACCGGACCAGCCGTCGAACAGCGGCGATTCGATGAGCGAGGCGCTCGCGGTGTAGGGATAGGCCTCCGTCGTCACGTCGAGGCCCTGCTCCTGCGCGCCGCGGATCATCGCCAGCGCCTCCTCCGCCCGCGCCCCCGCGGTGCTGTTGAGGTGCACGATGTGGAGCGGGGCGCCGGTGACCGCCGCGTTGGCGATGACCTCCTGGAACGGAGCGAGGGCACCGCCGCGGGAGAACGCGGCCGCCGAGCGGAGGTGGACGAACGACGGAGCGGCGTAGTCGGCCGCGAGTCCGAAGAGCTCCAGCAGCTCGCGGTGGCTCGCGCCCGGCGTGTAGGCGAGGCCGAAGCCGAAGCCGATGCCCCCGTCGCGCAACCCCTGCTCCATCAGCCGCCCCAGCTCGCCGCGCTCCTCGTCCGTGGCGGCGCGGTAGAGCGCATCGTCGGTGCTGCTGCCGAGCGAGAACGTCCCGTCCGGGTTGCTCAGGGCGAAGGGGCTGCGCGTGGCGCGGATGCGGGCCCCCTGGTGGCTCACCGACGCGCCGTAGTGGATGCGGGCTGCGCCGGCGCGCCGGGCGTACCAGCGGGCGACCGGGAACGCGCCGATCTCCAGCTCGAGGGCGGTCGTCACCCCGTCCATTGCCTGGTACCGGCTGCTGACCGCATCCTGGCCGTGCGCGTGCAGGTCGATGAAGCCGGGAGCGACGACGAGGCCGGCCGCCTCGACGATCTCCGCACCTACGAGGTCGCCCTCGACCACGGAGGCGATCCGGCCGTCCCGGATGCCGACGCTGCGGACGCCGTCGAGGCCACTCTCCGGATCGACCACCCGCCCGTCCGCGATCACGAGATCGAACGGCCCCTCGGCCGCCGACGAGGGGGCCGCCGGGTCCGTCCCGCACGCAGCCAGGCAGACGATGGCAAGCGCCGCCGCGAACCTCACCAGAGGCCCAGGATCTTCCACCACAGCACCCCCACCGGGATCCAGATGAGCAGGTTGAGCACGGAGGCGATGAAGCCGGTGCGCCACCAGTCGCGGAAGCTCACGTAGCCCTCGACGAAGATGATCGGGGACGTCGTGGTCCCGTAGTGGGTCAGCCCGGCCGTCAGGTTGTTGATGAAGAGCAGGCTGTAGGCGACGACGGCGGCCGGCGCCCCGACCGCCACGAGGAGCGCCACGAACGGCCCGTAGAGCGCGATCGCATGGGCCGTGGTGCTGGCGAAGAAGTAGTGCGCGTAGAAGTAGATGACGAGGGCCGCGGCGAAGACGGCCAGCCACGGCACCCCCTCGAACGCGGACCCGACCCAGGTCGCGAACGCGGACGGCGACCCGCTCTCGTTGAGCAGCCCGCCCATCGTCAGCAGGCCGCCGTACCAGACGAAGATGTCCCAGGCCGACCGCTCGCCGAGCGCGGCGTTCCAGGTGAGCGCCTGCGTGACGAACAGCACGCTGAGACCGACGAAGGCGACAAGGCCGGCCGACAGCCAGTCGACGTAGGACGAAACCACCCAGAAGGCGATCAGGAACACGAACACCGCCGCGACGACCGCCTCCGTTCCGCGCACCGGCCCCAGCTTGTCGAGCTCCCGCTGCGCGAAGTCGCGGGCGGCGGGCGTGCGCCGGATCTCCGGCGGGACGGCGCGCATCACGACCAGGGGCACCGCGATGCTGGACACGAGGCCGGGCACGAGACCGGCAACGAACCAGCTCGTCCAGGTGACCTCGATGCCGGCATACTCGCGGGCGAGGTCCCCGAGCAGCAGGTTGGCGGCGCTGCTGTAGAAGAACATCGCGGAGGCGACCACGCTGGTCTGGTACATGCACGTCATCAGGAACGTGCCGAGGCGGCGCGCGG
>JAPOWL010000178.1:6304-28227 GCA_026707615.1 Acidobacteriota bacterium
GTGGGGCCGGGCTCCGACTCGTAGAGGCTGCTGATGCTGCGGGCGATGGGGAAGACGATGCTGGCCGAGCGGGCGGTGATGGACGGCACCCCCGTGGCCAGCGTGAGATCCGTCAGGTGCAGGGCGTAGCCGAGCCCCAGCGACGTGCTGCCGATGCCGCGCACGAACAGCAGTGCGATGCGGCGCGCGAGCCCGCAATCGCGCAGCGCCCGCGACATCATCATCGCGGCCAGCACCATCCAGACGGACGCGGCGGAGTACCCTTCGAGGGCACGCGCCATCGGGACCCGTCCGACCAGAACGAGGGCCGTGATGCCGATCAGGACCACCTGCGAGCCGGGCAGCGGCTGCAGCATGAGCCCGGCGATGGTGGCGAAGAAGATGCCGGTGATGCGCCACCCCTGCGGGTCGACGCCCTCCGGCGGCGGGACGACGTGCGCAATCAGCAGGTAAACGGCAACCAGAGCGAGCAGCCGCGCGGAGCGGGAACCCACGCCAGGCTGGAGCTACGCGGACACCCGCTCGAGCACGGCGGCGAGGCCCTGCCCGACACCGATGCAGAGGGTGACGAGCGCGTAGCGGCCCTCGACCCGCTGGAGCTGGCGGGCCGCGGTGAGGCTGAGGCGCGCCCCCGAGGCGCCCAGGGGATGTCCCACCGCGATCGCGCCGCCGTTGGGATTGACCCGGCTGTCGTCCTGGTCGATGTCCAGCAGCTTCAGGCAGCCGAGCACCTGCGTCGCGAACGCCTCGTTGATCTCGATGACGTCGACGTCGGCCAGGGTGAGCCCGGCCCGCGAGAGCGCCTTCCGCGTCGCGGGGACCGGCCCGAGGCCCATCACGCGCGGCTCGACGCCGGCCGCCGCCGCGGTCACGACGCGCGCGATCGGCGCCGCGCCGGCCCGCTCCCCCGCCGCCCGCGAGCCGACGATGAGGGCGGCCGCCCCGTCGTTGACCCCCGACGCGTTGCCGGCCGTGACGATTCCGCCGTCCGCCAGCGGCTTCAGCCCGGCGAGCCGGTCGACGCCGGTGCCGGGGCGCGGGTGCTCGTCCTCGCTCACCTCGACGGACTCGCCGCGGCGCCGGCCGGGAACGGTGACGGGCCGAATCTCGCCGGAGTAGAAGCACTCGGACTTGGCCCGGGCATACTTCTCCTGGGAAGCCGCCGCGAAGCGGTCGCTCTCCGTGCGCCCCAGGCCGAGGTCCTTCGCCACCTCCTCGGCCGTCTCGTACATCGCATGGTCGCCGTACTCGGCCGCCACGGTGGGGTTCGGGAAGCGCGAACCGAGGGTGGTGTCGAACATCTGCACCTGCCGCCCCCAGGCACGCTCGGCCTTGCCCATCACGAACGGCGCGCGGCTCATGCTCTCGACGCCGCCGGCGATGAACAGGTCGCCCTGGCCGCAGGCGATGGCCCGCGACGCGTCGACGACGGCCGCGAGACCGCTGGCGCAGAGCCGGTTGACGGTCATGCCCGCGACCTCGACCGGCAGGCCGCCGAGGAGCCCGGCGCGACGGGCGACGTTGCGGCAGTCCTCGCCGGCCTGGTTCGTGCAACCCGCAATCACGTCCTCGAACGCGCCGGCGTCGAAGGGGCTTCGATCGACCAGCGTGCGGACGAGGCCGCCGAGCAGGTCGTCCGGCCGCACCGGCGACAGCGCTCCGGCGTGACGCCCGAACGGCGTCCGAATCCCGTCGTAGATGAAGGCGTCTTCCATGGGGCCTGCTCCTCGCCGTGCGGGCGCCCGCCCGAGCCGGGCGCCGGGCGCGATCCACGGACGGCGGCATGATTATACGCGCGCGCCTGCCGGCTCGGGTCCCGGCCGGCGGCGAGGGAGAGCACCGATGACGACGACCCCGGCCGCGACGCCGGTTCCGCAAGCGCGCGTCGTCCGCCAGCTCCGGGATCTCGGCGTGCGGGCCGGCGGCGTGCTGGTGGTCCATACGTCCTTCTCGAGCACGGGCCCGGTCGACGGGGGTCCGGCGGGACTCATCGCCGCCCTGCACGAGGCCGTGGGCCCGCGCGGCACGCTCGTCATGCCGAGCATGTCGTCCGACGACGAGAGCCCGTTCGATCCCGCGCGGACGCCGTGCCCCGACATGGGCGTCACCGCCGACACCTTCTGGCGCCGCGACGGCGTCGTGCGGAGCGACAGTCCGCATGCGTTCGCGGCCGCCGGCCCGCTGGCCGCGGCGATCACGGCGCCCCACCCGATCGACCCGCCACACGGCAGCGACAGCCCCGTCGGGCGCGCGCGCGACCACGACGCGCACGTGCTGCTGCTGGGGGTCGGTCACGACGCGAACACGACGATTCACCTCGCGGAGAACGAGGCGGGCGTGCGCTACCGCCGGGCGGTTCACGTCACGGTGCTGGCCCACGGGCGGCCGGTGCGCTTCGACTACGCCGAGATCGATCACTGCTGCGCGCGTTTCGCCCTCGTCGACGACTGGCTGGAGCGGGACGGCCTGCAGCGCCGCGGCCCCGTCGCTCACGGCATGGCCCGCCTCGCCCGGGCGCGCGACGTCGTCGCGGTGGTGACCTCCCGCCTCCGCCGCGACGAAACCGTCTTCCTGCATCCGCCGGGCGTCGACGTCGAGTGCGACGACGCGTGGCGCAGCCTCGCCGGCAAGCCTGATACTACACAAACGTAGCTCTCTACACATACGTCGACAACTATGTAGACAGAGCGGGCGGCAGCCAGGAGACGCGACGGTCCACGCACGCGGCATGGCTCCGCAGAGGACCTGCTGCGCCCGGATGTCCCACGGAGGCCGCAACTCCCCGGGCAACGCCGGCCTTCGGCGTCGCCCCCGAAATCTACATAATCGCAGGCCGAGGGCACATAACCTACATAATTGTCATCCGCTGACGCCTCGCCGTGAGCGCTGCGCCTTCCGCTCGACTCGCTCATCGCTCCCGTCAAGGCGACAATTTTGAACGCTCCCGGCCCGGAGTCCGCGGCGCGAACCCGCATGGCACGCCACTTGCTTCCTAGCAGGGCGACAAGACGAGGGCGTACCGCACGACGGCCCGCAGCGCAGGCGCCGCGGCCGGACGAGCGCCACGGCCACAACACGAGAGAGGATCGGACACGCCATGCACATCTGGACTCGTCATCGGCTCCATCTACCGCTCGCGATGCTGTTCGCGGTCGGTGTGACCGCCAGCGCCGCGGCCGGACCCGCCGCCGGAACCGAGGCCGCGGCCGAGACGGCCGAGGCGGAGGCGCCGGAGGCGGCCGCGGTTGCGGCGGCGCAGGACGAGATGGCCCCCAACTCCGGCATGCTCGGATTCAGCGCCGGCGTCGATTTCGTGTCCGACTACTACTTCCGCGGCATCATTCAGGAGACGGGCGGCTTCATCGCGCAGCCCTTCCTCGACGCCAGCATGAGCCTGGGCCCCGTCTCGATCACGGCGGGCACGTGGAACAGCCTGCACTCCGTGTCCGGCTCCGGCTTCGACGGCGCCCCCGAGATCTTCTACGAGTCCGACTTCTACGCGGGCCTCGGCTTCGCGGCGGGCGACGCGGTGGGAATCGACCTCACCTACACCGCCTACATGAGCCCGCGGGGAAGCTGGGGCACGACCAAGGAGGTCGCCCTCGGCCTCGGCTTCGCCACGTTCGCCGACCCGTACGCCACGTTCGCCTTCGAGCTGTCCGGCGGCGCGGACGGCGGGCCGAACGAGGGGAGCTACGTCGAGATCGGCTTCGAGCCGGCCGTGCCGCTCGACGATGCTCCGGTCAGCCTCTCGTTCCCCGTCGCGATCGGCGCCAGCATGAGCAACTACTTCGAGTTCGAGAACGAGATGGGCGTCGTGTCGGACGGCGCGTTCGGCTTCTTCAGCATCGGGGCGTCGCTCGGCGTGCCCCTGCCGGTTCCCGAGGAGTACGGCACGTGGGATCTCGCCGTCGGCGTGAGCGCGCTGATGTTCGGCGAGCAGTTGAAGATGATCAACGGCGAGGACTCCGGCGCGAAGGTCATCGGGCTGTTCGGAATCAGCCTCGGTTACTGAGCCGCCCCGCCCATCCCGGACTGTGAATCGCGTGACTCTGTCTCCCCCTCCTGAGCGCAGGGTCTCGTCGAGGGAGCCGGCGCGCCGCGCGGCGGCTCCCTCCCCCTGTCGCCGCGAGAGCGAGCGCTCGCTCGACGGCAGCGCCGCCCGCCGGACCGCCCGCCGCGGTGCCGCGCGGCTCGCCCGGGGTGCGACGCCCGGGGATCTTGTAAGATCGGCGGTCGATCCGTGTGCGGATCCCCCACACCGGAACGGCACTCCGCGGAGGGCAACGGATGACGACATCGGCGGGGCGCTCGGCGCGGTGCCTGCTCGCGATCGCGCTCTGGGCGGCGGCCGGCGGCGCCCCGGAGACGGCGCTCGCCCAGGAGAACCAGGGCCGCATCTCGCTCTCGATGGGACTCGACACGAGCAACGCGTACTTCTTCCGGGGCATCAAGCAGGAGCGCGCCGGCCTGATCGCCCAGCCCTACGCCGACCTGTCGGTGAACCTGCTCGGCGCCGACAGCGATTCGCTCAGCACCCTGACCCTGACCGTCGGTCAGTGGAACAGCCTGCATTCCGGGCCCAGCGGCGCGGGGACGGCGGACCGCACGACGGCCATGTGGTACGAGTCCGACTTCTTCACCGGCCTCACGGTCGGAACCGACACCCTGACGGCCGGCGTCACCTACACGTCGTACCTGAGCCCCAACGGCTCGTTCGGCACCGTGCAGGAGGTGAGCCTGGCCCTGAGCATGGACGACAGCGACCGGTTGCGCGTACCGCTCCAGCCGCACGTGGGCCTCGCCGTCGAGTTGAGCGGGCAAGCCGACGGCGGCCAGAGCGAGGGCACGTACTTCGAGCTGGGGATCGAGCCCGGACTCGAGCTGGTCGCGGACCGCGCATCGATCGGGTTTCCGGCCACGATCGGCCTGAGTCTCAACCACTACTACGAGGACGGCGGCGATCGCAACGACGTGTTCGGGTACTTCGATCTGGGCGCCGTTGCCACGCTGCACCTGCGCATGCCCGCCTCGGTGGGAACGTGGACCATCAGCGGCGGGGTGCACCTGCTGGCTCTCGGTGACTATCTCAAGGCCCTCAATGACGGCGATGCGCTCCAGGCCGTCGGCTCCGTCGGCGTCAACATCGCGTACTAGCCCCGGGCGGCCCGCG
Source organism: Acidobacteriota bacterium (assembly GCA_026707615.1). Lineage (GTDB taxonomy): Bacteria > Acidobacteriota > Vicinamibacteria > Vicinamibacterales > UBA8438 > JAGWAJ01. The sequence continues at coordinate 11,478 of JAPOWL010000178.1, forward strand.
CCCGGCGCCGGGGCGAGGGAAAGGTCCCGTGCCGCGACCCGGCAGCACGCGCGGCCGGGCGCGCCGCGCTCATCGAATCCCCATGCCGCCTGAGACCCCCAGAGCCCGGCTCGACGAGGCCCGCACCGCGGTGGTCGCCGAGACCGAGCGCGCGCGGGCCGGCCTGACGACGCTCGCGCGCTACTCCGGTGCCGTCGACGCGATCGTCGAGGGGATCTACGAGTCCGCGCGCGAGGAAACCGCTACGCCGGTCGCGCTCCTGGCCATCGGGGGCTACGGCCGGCGGCAGCTGTGCCTGCACTCCGACATCGACCTGATGATCGCCTTCGACGGGCGGATCGGGGCGGCGGAGGAGCGCTTCCTGCGGGCGGTCCTCCATCCCCTGTGGGATCTGCGGCTCGAGGTCGGCCACCAGGTGCGGGAGCTGGGCGACCTCGCCCAGGTCGAGGCCGACAATCCGGAGTTCCTGCTGGCGATCCTGGAGGCTCGCTTCGTCGCCGGAAGCCGCGAGACGTTCGACCGGGTCGCGACGGCCTGCCTCGGCGCCGGCTCGATCTGGCGCGAGCCGATGCGGCGCGCCCTCGTCGAGCTGACCGGCCAGCGCCACGCCCAGTTCAACCGCACGGTCTTCCAGCTCGAGCCCGACGTGAAGGACTCGCCCGGCTCGCTGCGCGACGCGACCGCCATCCGGCTTCTCGCCGAGCTGGACGACGGCGGGGGCCGCTCGGTGGGCTACCACCCCGGCCGCGTGCGCGAGGCGGAGGACTTCCTGCTGCGGATCCGCTCCATCCTGCACCTGGAGCGCAAGCGGAACTACAACGGACTCGGCTACGAGCTGCAGGAGACGGTGGCGGCGCGGTTCGGCTCGCCCGGCGACCAGCCGCGCCGGCAGGTGGAAGCGCTGATGAGCACCTACTTCCACCACGCGCAGGTCGTCGCACGGGCGCTGGCGGCGTCGCTGCGCTCGCTCCAGGCCCCGGACACGGACGAGGTCACCACGCTCGGCGACGAGCTCGAGCGCGCGTGGGACGGAATGCGCTTCACCGACGGCACGCGCGCGTCACTCCGCCCGCGCACCTGGCTGCACCCGTTCGAGGCGGCGCTCGACGCCGACGCTCCGGTGTCGGACCAGGCGCTGACCTGCATCGAGCGCCACGGGAAGCGGTACGCGCCGGAACGGTTCTTCGTCTCCACGGACGACCGCGACCGGCTGCTGCGCATACTCCGCCCGCGGCCCGGGCTCTACGATCGGCTGTCCGAGATGCACGGCTGCGGCCTGCTGGGCCGGATGTTCCCGGAGTTCCAGAAGGTCTACTGCCTCGTGATCCGCGACTTCTACCACAAGTACACGGTCGACGAGCACACGCTGCAGACCATCCGCAGCCTCGAGGGTCTGTGCGCGCCCAAGACGCGGAGCCGGAAGCGCTTCGGCGCGCTCCTCGCGGAGCTGCCCAACCCCGAGCTCCTGGTCCTGGCGCTGCTCTTCCACGACGTCGGCAAGTGGACCAACCGGAACCACTCGGAAGAGGGCGTGCGCATGGCGGCCGGCGCGATGCGGCGGATCAAGCTGCCCGAGGCGTCGTTCGCCACCGTCGAGTTCCTCATCCGGCACCACCTGAGCATGTCGGTCGCCGCCTTCCGACGCGACGTGGACGACCCGGACGTCGTGGCGCAGTTCGCACGCCTCGTCGGGACGGAGCAGCGCCTGAAGCTGCTCTGCCTGATGACGCTCGTCGACGTCGACGCCGTCGCCCCGGAGGTGATGAACCCCTGGAAGGAGGAGCTCCTCTGGCGACTCTACGTCGAGACCTACAACCGCCTGACGCTCGAGTACGGCGACGAGGTCATCGACGAGGCGACGCGCACGCTGGAGGACTTCACCGCGCAGCGCCCCGGCGACCTCGCCGAGGCGGAGGTGACCGCCTTCCTCGAGGGCTTTCCGCAGCGCTACCTGCGGCTGGTCGATCGCTCGACCGTGTACGACCACGTCCGGCTCTCCCGCGACATCGAGCGCGGCGACGTCCACTGCGCTCTCGAGGAGAAGGGCTCGGCGTGGGAGCTGAGCGCCGTCACGTTCGATCAGCCGCGCCTCTTCGCCGACATCTGCGGGGTGCTGTCGCACTACGGCATGGACATCCTGCGGGGCCAGGCGATGACGAACCAGGGGGGCGTGGTTCTCGACCTCTTCCAGTTCGCGGATGCGGAGGGCTATCTGCGGATGAACCCGACCGCGGCGGACGAGCTGACGGAGACGCTGCGCGACGTCGTCGCCGGACGCATCGACATCGACGCCAAGCTGCGCGCCCGCGACCGGCCGGCGCGAAGCGCGGCCCCGATCAAGCCGGTCATCCACTTCGAGAACCACCGCTCGCCGCGGTTCACGGTGCTGGAGATCATCGCCCGGAACGGCTGGGGTCTGCTCTACCGGGTGAGCCGGGCCATCTCGAACCAGGGGTGCGACATCGACCTCGTGCTCATCGCCACCGAGGGCACGCGGGCCATCGACGTGTTCCACCTGACGCGGGCGGGCCGGAAGCTGACGAACCGGGAACAGGACGAGCTGCGCGCCGAGCTGGAGACCACGCTGGCGGGCGGACGGGAGTCATGAAGCTCATCAAGGCCATCGTGCGCCCCAGCAAGGTCGACGCCATCAAGGACGCCCTCGCCCGCAACGGCATCTCCGGCCTGACGGTCTCCGAGGTGCGCGGCCACGGCCGGCAGCGCGGCCATTCGCCGGTCTATCGCGGCGGAGAGTACGAGATCAGCCTGCTGCCGAAGATGAAGGTCGAGGTGGTCGTCGAGGACGACGCCGTCGAGGACGCCATCGACGCGATCATGGCCGAGGCCCGAACCGGCGAGATCGGCGACGGGCGCATCTTCGTAATGCCGGTCGAGCAGAGCCGCGTCATTCGGACGGGAGAACGAGACGTGGTGTGAGCTCGACGGCCGGGGTGCCCCTCCGGCCGGCCCTCTCCGCGACGGGCCCCGCACGCCCGCCGCCGTCGTCGATCGTCACTAACACTCTTTGGGAGGCATTGGATGAAGGTAACAGACGTGATGGCGCTCATCGAGAGCAAGCAGATCAAGGCGATCGACCTCCGGTTCGTCGATCTCCCCGGACTCTGGCAGCACTTCACGGTGTCGACGAAGGAGTTCAGCGCCGACATCTTCGAGGAGGGCATCGGCTTCGACGGTTCCAGCATCCGGGGATTCCAGCAGATCCAGGAGAGCGACATGCTGCTCTTCCCCGACCCGGCCAGCGCGTTCGTCGACCCGTTCATGGCGACGCCGACGCTGGTGCTGATCTGCAACGTGAAGGACCCGGTGACCGGCGAGTCCTACAGCCGCGACCCGCGCCACATCGCCCAGAAGGCCGAGGCCTACCTGCGCTCGACGGGCATCGGCGATACGGCGTACTTCGGCCCCGAGCCGGAGTTCTTCATTTTCGACGACGTACGCTACGGGCAGTCCTACAACGAGGGCTTCTACCACCTCGACGCCGGCGAGGGCTTCTGGAACGCCGGCCGCGTGGAGAACCCCGACGGCGCCGGCGCCTCGCGGAACATGGGCTACAAGATCCGCTACAAGCAGGGCTACTTCCCCGTGCCCCCCGCCGACACGCACCAGGATCTGCGCACGGAGATGATGCTGACCCTCGAGGAGATCGGCGTCGACGTCGAGGTGCAGCACCACGAGGTGGGCACGGCGGGTCAGGCCGAGATCGACATGCGCTTCGACTCGCTCGTGAGCATGGGCGACAAGCTGCTGAAGTACAAGTACGCCGTCAAGAACGTGGCGCGGCGCCACGGCAAGACGGTGACGCTCATGCCGAAGCCGATCTTCCAGGACAACGGCTCCGGGATGCACGTGCACCAGAGCATCTGGAAGGACGGGCGCAACCAGTTCTTCGAGGCGGGCACCTACGCCGACCTGAGCCAGACCGCCCTCTACTACATCGGCGGCATCCTGAAGCATGCGCCGGCGCTGCTCGCGCTGACGAACCCGACCACCAACTCCTACCGGCGGCTGGTGCCGGGCTACGAAGCGCCGATCAACCTGATCTACTCGATGCGCAACCGCAGCGCCGCGGTCCGTATCCCGGTCTACTCGAGCAGCGAGAAGGCGAAGCGGGTCGAGTGCCGCTTCCCCGACCCGACCTGCAACGGCTACCTGGCGTTCAGCGCGATGCTGATGGCAGGACTCGACGGGGTCCAGAACCGGATCTCGCCGCCCGGTCTGCTCGACAAGGACCTCTACGACCTGCCGCCGGAGGAGCTGGGCAAGATCGCCAGCACGCCGGGCACCCTGTCGCAGGTCCTCGACGCGCTCGAGGCCGACCACGATTTCCTGCTCAAGGGCGACGTGTTCACGTCCGACGTCATCGAGACGTGGATCGCCTACAAGCGGGAGAACGAGGTGGACGCGATTCGCCTGCGGCCGCACCCGTGGGAGTTCGCACTCTACTTCGACATCTAGGCGTCTGCGCCCTGCGGTGGTCCCCGGTGCCCGGACGTACCGGGGACCGACCCGCGGGGCGCGGCAGCGCGTCGGAGGCCGCGGACGGGGCGGGCATCCCGAATCGCACGCTCTCGCGGCGCAGGCGCCAGCCTTCAGGCGGAAGGGGACCGGCATGCCGTCCGAACCGAAGACCCTGACGCCGCGCGACATCTTCCTCGCCGCCGAGCTCTCCGCCGAGGAGGCGGCGCGGTTCCTGGAAGGACGCGGGCTGCGCGACGGCGCCGCGGCCGACCGGCACCTCCAGGAGCTCGCCGCCGACCTCACGAGCCGGCTGGCGCTCGGCAACCTCGCCGAGCTCCTCCTCGACACCCTCTCGACGACGCCGGATCCGGATGCCGCGCTGGTCGGGTTCTGCCGCTACGTCGCGGAACGGACCCCCCAGGCCGCATTCCTCAGCACCCTGCACGACGACCCGCGGGCGCTCGACATCCTGGCCCAGATCCTCGGCACCTCGCCCTTTCTGAGCGAGATCCTGATCCGCAATCCGGGCTACCTCGACTGGCTGCGGCGGGAGCTCGACGCGCCGCCGCCGGACCGGAGGGCCTTCGAGCACGAGATCCACCGTCTGTTCGGCGACGGACACGATTCCGGACGTCAGGTCGACGGGCTGAAGCGGCTGCAGCGGCGGGAGATGCTGCGGGTTGCGGCGCGAGACCTCTTCGGCATGCTCGACCGGGAGACGCTGACGACGACGACCGCGCAGCTCTCGGACCTCGCCGACACCATCGTCGACGGCGCCCTGCGAGTCGCGACGGCGGAGCAGATCGAGCGCGGCGGCCCCCTGGGGGGGCAGTTCGCGGTCATCGGCATGGGCAAGCTCGGCGGCGGCGACCTCAACTACAGCTCGGACATCGACCTGATCTACGTCTACGACGCGCCGGACGACGAAGTGGCGCCGCTCCATCCGCGCTACCAGAAGCTCGGACGGCGCCTCACGGGGCTGCTCAGCGAGCACACCGGCGAGGGCTACCTCTACCGCGTCGACATGCGCCTGCGGCCGATGGGCCAGCGCGGGGCGCTCGTCTACTCGCTCCGGCAGGCGGCGCAGTACTACGAGACCCTGGGCGAGACGTTCGAGCGGTTCGCCCTGCTCAAGGCGCGCCCCATCGCGGGCGACCGGGAGCTCGGCGCGCGGTTCGTGGACCTCGTGCAGTCGTTCGTCTACCGCAAGTACCTCGATCACGCCGCCATCGAGGAGCTGGTGCGCTACAAGGCGCGGGCCGACCGCGCGCACGCGAAGCACGGAGACCTGGATCGGAACATCAAGGAGGGCCGCGGCGGCATTCGCGAGATCGAGCTGTTCGCGCAGGTGTTCCAGTTGATCCACGGCGGCGAGCAGCCCGCCCTCCGCACCGGCCACACGCTGACGGCGCTCGAGCAGCTCGGCTCCGCCGGGTTCATCGACCCGGACGTGCAGCGCGACCTGTCGGCGGCCTACATCTTCCTCCGCAACGTCGAGCACGGCCTGCAGGTGGCCGAGGGCCAGCAGACCCACAGCCTGTCGGGCACCGACCGGGGCCTGCTGGCGCTGGCCCGGCGCCTCGGCTTCGACGACGTGGCGACGCTGACCGCGGTCCTCGAGCGCCACCGGGACCGCGTGCACGCCGTCTACGCCGACCTCTTCCACGACACCCCGAGCGAAGGAGCCCGGGGCGGGCGGAACATGTTCCGCCTCCTCGCGGGCGAGATGAGCGACGAGGAGGGACGCTCGCGGCTCGCCGACGCGGGAGTCGAGAACCCGCAGGGGGCGCTCGACACCATTCGAGCCCTCGATGCCGCGCCGGAGCAGGGGCGGGCATCCGCCCGCAACCTGCTGGCCAACCTGCTCGCCGCGATTCTCTCCGGCGAGACGCCGCTCGCGGCGCCCGGTCAGGTCCTCATCCGGCTCGAGCAGGTGGTGTCCCACGTGGGGGCGCCCGGGGCGCTGTTCCGCACGCTGCTCGAGGACGTCGTGTTGCGGGATCGGCTGCTGACCGGCCTGGACGCGGGCGAGCTCTTCGCCGCGCGCCTCTCCGCCTACCCCGAGCTGCTCGACTTCCTCGCCGGCCCCGGCTTGGAGCCGGAGGCCTTCCGCGCCGCGGTCACCGGGGCCTTCGGGGCCGTGGTCGCGGCCGAGGGGGATTTCGATTCCCGCCTCGACCCGTTCCGCCGCGTGAAGGTCATCGAGGAGTTCAAGGTGCTGGCGGAGTGGCTGGCGGCGCGGCGGCTCGACCTGCTGAACGAGCGCCTCTCGCTCGTGGCCGACGGCGCCGTCGCGGCGGCGGCCCGCGCCGCGGCGCGCGAGCGGCCGCCGGATCCGGACGCGGCGGACCCGGAGGCCGGGTGGACGGTGATCGCCCTCGGCAAGCTCGGGAGCCGCGAGCTGACGGTGCACTCCGACCTCGACCTCGTCTTCGTCTACGACGGCGAGACGACGGACGCGCCGCGCTTCGAACGGCACCAGAAGTTCGTCCGCGCCATCCACGACCTGCTCTCGCGCAAGACGGGGGCGGGGTCCGCGTACGAGTTCGACACGCGGCTCCGGCCCGAGGGCAAGATGGGAGCGCTGGCGATCCCGTTCCCGGCGTTCGAGCGCTACCTGCGCGACCGGGCGGAGATCTGGGAGCGGATGGCGTGGACGCGGCGTCGGCCGGCGGGCGGCGACGCGGCTCTGGGCGTGCGCGTGCAGGAGACGGTCGACCGCTTCGTCTACGGAACGTGGACGCCCGACGTGCCCGCCTACGCCCGGCACGTACGCTCCCGCATCGAGCGCGAGCTCGCCCGCGAGGCGGCCGGCGACCACCTCGACCTGAAACGGGGCCGCGGGGGGCTGGCCGACATCGACTTCCTGCTGCAGGTGCTGCAGATACGCGAAGGGGCGGAGCGGGAGCAGTTCCGCGTCGCCGGCACGCGGGCGCTCCTCGCGACGCTGCCCGAGACCGCATTCCTGCGGACCGGGGAGGCGGACACGCTGAGCGACGCCTACGGCTTCCTGCGCGAGCTCGAGACCGTGCTCCGCATCTACACCAATGCCGGCGGCGGAACCATTCCGACCGACCCCGCCGCGCTCGAGCCGATCGCCCGGCGGCTTCGCGAGGCAGCCTCCGGGGAGGAGCTCCTCGCCCGCTACCGGGAGGTCACGGCCGAGGTGCGCGCCATCTACGAGACCGGCATGGACCGCCTGGAGGCCCGCGCGGACTGACCCGCCAACCCCGATCGGTCGCGTGATCAAGCAGATCCCGGCAAGTACGAATCGAGTTGCCGGATCCGGAGCCCCGGCACGGGCGGGACGCGCCGGTCGTTCGTGAGAAACGTCCGGCAGCCGGCGCTGACGGCCGCGACCAGCTGCAGCGCATCGGGGGTCTTCACGCCGGTCTTCGCCCGCAGGTCCGCCGCCGCGCGCAACTGGCTGCGAGTCACGTCGACGAGCCGAACGCCTCGGCTCCGTGTCAGGAGGGCTTCGTAGCGAGCGGCCAGGGCCCGGTCACCGACCCGCAGGGGAACGACGAGGACTTCGAGGAGGCTGAGCGCGGAGGTCACGATCAGCCGGACTCCCTCGTCCGCTTCGCGGAACAGCGGGTCGATCAACGCCAGGAAACGAGGCTCTTCCTCGATGTAGTGGATGAGGACCACCGTGTCGACGGCCACGGCCCCCGGACCGAGATCCGCCGTCAGTCCCATCCGTCTCGCTCGCGCTCCACGTGAACTGCAGGATCGACTTCGGTCCAGATCTCCTTGCCGAGTCCGCGCAGCTCCAGGATCGATGGATGCGGCGGCTCGCTGAGCGCCTGCTCCAGCAGGTGCGTCGCCTGTCCGGAAACGGACCGCCGCTCCCGTCGAGCCCGCTCCCGCAGCTTGGCGTGCAGGTCATCCGGCAGGTTCTTGATGTTCAGGATGGCCATGGTTCCTCCTCCATGCCTCCATGATGGAGTCACGAGGTAGGGGTGTCAACGCAGCAGGGGCGGAGGCCGCACCGGCGGCACGTGCACTTGAACCGCCCGGCGAGCGGTGATGGGACCGTTCCGGTCAGCGGTGCCCGAGGACCGGGTGCGGGACGTACGGCTCCTCGAGGCGCCGGCACTCGTCGTCGTCGAGCGTCAGGTCGAGGGCGGCGACGGCGTCGTCGAGGTGCGCGAGCTTCGTCGTCCCGAAGATCGGCGCCGTCACGCCGGGCTGGCGGAGAAGCCACGCCAGGGCGACCTGCGCCGGCGTAACGCCGCGGCGGCCGGCGATCTCGACCACCCGATCCACGACACGGAAGTCCGACTCCGCGTAGTAGAGGCCCTGGGCGTACTCGTCCGTCCGAGCGCGGAGCGTGTCCCCGCTCTTCGTGCCGCCGGCCGCCTCGGGACGCTTGCGGTTGCCGGCGAGGAAGCCGCGCGCGAGGGGGCTCCAGGGAATGATCCCGATGCCCGCGGCGCGGCAGAGCGGCAGCATCTCGCGCTCCTCCTCGCGGTAGACCAGGTTGTAGTGGTTCTGCATCGCGACGAAGCGGGTCCAGCCGCGCCGCTCCGCCACGTGGAGCATCTCCGCGAACTGCCAGGCGTACATGCTCGAGGCTCCGAGGTAGCGCGCCTTGCCGGCGCGCACGATGTCGTGCAGCGCCTCGAGCGTCTCCTCGATCGGCGTGTGCGGGTCGAAGCGGTGGATCTGGTAGAGGTCGACGTAGTCCGTCCCGAGCCGGCGGAGGGAGGCGTCGATGGCGGCGAAGAGGTGCTTGCGCGAGAGGCCGCGGTCGTTCGGCCCGTCGCCCATCGCGAAGAACGCCTTCGTGGCGATGACCACCTGCTCGCGGGCGGCGAAGTCGCGGAGCGCGCGGCCGAGGATCTCCTCGCTCACGCCGCGCGAGTACATGTCGGCCGTGTCGAAGAAGTTGATGCCCGCGTCGAGCGCGCGCCGGATGAACGGGCGGCCGGCCTCCTCGGAGAGCACCCAGGGGCGCCACTCCGTCGATCCGAAGGTCATCGCGCCGAGGCAGAGGCGGGACACGCGCAGGCCGGTACGGCCGAGATTGACGTAGTCCATGGGAATCACCGCGGAAAGAACGGCCTGGCTCGCTGCGGCCGGGCGGATACGTCAGGTTGATCGTGCCGGACAGCCCGGCGGGCGACGGGCCGCGTGCGCGACGGCCGTGCCGCCGGGCGCGCCCGGCGCTGCGGTCCGCGCCAGGGTCCGGTCAGGGCCTCGTCACGGCACCGTGTGGTAGTGGCCGTGGTCCGGGTCCCACACCTGCCGCGGCCCGGAGCCTTCCGAGGTGAAGGTGTAGACGATGACCCCCGCGATGGCCACGAGCACGGCGAGGGCGGCGTACAGGCCGAGCTGCGAGCGGCTCTCGGCCTTCCCCTCGCAGCACTGCTTGTACTTGCGCCCGCTGCCGCAGGGACAGGCGTCGTTCCGGCCGACCTTGCGTGCTGCCATGATGCCGACTCCGCGGCCAGTATACTGCCGCGTGCCCGGCGGCGGAAGCGCCGCGCGGGCGGCTGGCGCGGCCGGACGGGAGCGTCGGGAGGCTTCGCGGACGCACCGCGCTTCGGCGTCCGTCCTGCGGCGCAGACTCCCGGCCGCTCGCCCGACGCCGGGCGGCGCGCCCTCCCCGATGATGACCGAGCACCCTGCGGAACGGCTCAACGACGCGCACTGCCACTTCTTCTCGGCCGGCTTCTTCGCCGCCCTCGGGCGCGATCCGGCGGCGCCGGCGACCGCCGATCCGGCGGTCGAGCTGCCGGCCCGGCTGGGTTGGGATCCGCCCGGGCCGCCCGAAGCGCTCGCCGACCGCTGGGTCGCGGAACTCGACCGCCACGGCGTCGCTCGCGCCGCGGTCATGGCGAGCGTGCCGGGGGACGAGGCGTCCGTCGCCGCCGCGGCGGCGCGGCATCCCTCGCGGCTCGCGGGCACGTTCATGCTCGACCCGACCGCCCCGGGCGCGGCCGAGCGGGCCCGGCAGGGCTTCGCGAGGCACGGGCTGCGTTGCGCGTGCCTCTTCCCGGCGATGCACCGCTTCGGGCTCGGCGACGAGTGCGTCCACGCCGTCTTCGAGGCGGCGGCCGAGCACGGACGCGCGGTGTTCGTCCATTGCGGCGTGCTCTCGGTCGGGGTTCGCCGCAAGCTGGGCCTGCCGTGCCGCTTCGAGGTGCGGCGCGGCAATCCGCTCGATCTCGTGCCGACCGCGTCCGGGTTCCCGTCCGTGCCCGTCGTCATCCCGCACTTCGGGGCGGGGCTGCTGCGCGAGACCCTGATGGCGGCCGACCTCTGCCCCACGATCCACGTCGACACGTCGAGCTCGAACGGCTGGACGCGCTATCTCACGCCGCCGCCCACGCTCGCCGACATCTTCCGCCGGGCGTTCGAGGTGCTCGGTCCCGAGCGCATCCTGTTCGGCACCGACTCGTCGTTCTTCCCGCGCGGCTGGCAGAAGCCGATCCACGAGGCGCAGTGCGCGGCGCTCGACGAGGTCGGTCTCGACGCGGCGGCCCGCGCCGCGATCCTCGCCGGCAACTTCGACCGGGTACTCGGCCCTGCGTGACGCGCCCCCGTCGGGGGCACGGCTACGGAACGAGCAGAAGCTTGCCGACGTGCACGCTCGACTCGAGGACGCGGTGGGCCTCGGCCGCCTCGGCCAGCGGCCAGGTGGCGTGGATTACCGGGCGCAGCTCGCCGGCCGCGAAGCGCGGCCAGACGTGCTCGCGCACGGCGCGGCCGACCTCGGCCTTCTGGGCGACCGACCGGGAGCGCAACGTGGACGCGGTCAGCGTGAGGCGCCGCGACATGAAGTCGAGCAGGTTCACCGGCGCCTCCGCCCCCGCCATCACCGCGATCACCACCAGGCGGCCCTCGACCGCGAGGGCGGCGAGATTGCGCCCGAGGTACGGCGCGCCGACCATGTCGAGGACGACGTCGACCCCGCGCCCGCCGGTGGCGTCGCGGCAGGCGGCCACGAAGTCCTCCTCGCGGTAGTTCACGGCGCGCTCGGCGCCCAGGTCCACGCACGCCGCGCACTTGGCGGCCGTGCCGGCGGTGGCGAAGACGCGCGCGCCAAGGCGGCGCGCGAGCTGGATGGCCGCGGTGCCGACCCCGCTCGACCCGCCGTGGACGAGGAACGACTCCCCGGCCCGCAGCCGGCCGCGGTCGACGACGTTCGTCCACACGGTGCAGTAGGCCTCGGGCAGCGCGGCGGCGTCGGCGAGGCTCACCCCCTCCGGAACCGGGAGGCACTGGGGCGCCGGCACCAGGCAGTACTCGGCGTAGGCGCCGCCCGAGACGATGGCGCACACCTCGTCGCCGACGGCCACCCCGTCGACCTCCGGACCGACGGCGGCCACGGTCCCCGACAGCTCGAGCCCGGGCAGGTCCGAGGCGCCGGGCGGGGGCGGGTAGCGGCCCTCGCGCTGCATGACGTCGGCCCGGTTGATGCCCGCCGCCGCCACCCGGACCAGCACCTCGCCGGGGCCCGGACGGGGCGTCCGCCGCGTGGCGGGCCGGAGGACGTCGGGCGGGCCCGGCTCCGCGATCTCGACGGCGCGCATCGTCTCGGGAATCGACATCGCGCGAGTATAATCGGGCGGCCGAGGGCGCCGGCCGGGCGCCGGACGCCGGACCGGGACCTGACGCCCGGCCGGCGACGCCCGCGGACCGCGGGATGCCGCGGCGCCGCCTGAATCGCGGGCGGCCGAGCCGTCCGCCAGGGCCCGACCGATGCCGCCTGACACCCCGCCCGCCGCCAACCCCCGCATCGCCATCGTCGGCTACGGCCGCATGGGCCGGGCCGTGGATGCGATCGCCGCCGAGCACGGCTGCGAGGTGGTGGCGCGGCTGGACATCGAGGACAACCGCGACGGCGCGGGCATCGACTCGCCGGCGCTCGACGGCGCGGAGGTCGCGATCGAGTTCTCGCTGGCCGACGCCGTGGCGACGAACGTCACGCGCCTGGCGGCGCGCGGGATCGACGTCGTGGTCGGGACGACCGGCTGGGACGAGCGGGTGGCGGAGGTGCGGCGCGTTACCGAGGCGGCCGGGATCGGCGTCGTGCACGCGGCGAACTTCTCTCCCGGCGTGAACCTGTTCACGGCGCTCGTGGAGCGGGCCGCCGCGCTCTTCGCCTCCCGCGACGACTTCGGGGCCTGGATCCACGAGGCCCACCACGCGGCCAAGCGGGACGCGCCGTCGGGAACCGCCCTCGCGCTCGCGGCGGCGATGCGAGGCGCCGGGTACGCGGCGTCGATCGACGTGGCGTCCACGCGCGCGGGGAAGATGCCCGGCACGCACACGGCCGGTTTCGACGGCGCGTTCGACACGATCACGCTGACGCACACGGCGCGCGACCGCGCCACGTTCGCGCGCGGCGCGCTCGAGGCGGCGCGCTGGATCCGCGGCCGGCGCGGCTGGTTCACGATGCGCGACGTGCTGGGCATCGATTGAGGAACGCCATGCGGACAAGCTGGGCAGGCTGCGGCCCGGCCCTCGTCACGCCGTTCACGCCGCGGGGCGAGCTCGACGAGGCGGGTGTCGCGCGGCTGGCGCGGCGCCAGGTGGAGGGCGGCGTCCACTTCCTGGTGCCGTGCGGCACGACGGGCGAGAGCCCGACGCTGACGCACGCCGAGAAGCTCCGCGTCGTCGAGCTCGTCGTGCAGGCGGCGGACGGGCGGGTCCCGGTGCTCGCCGGCGCCGGCGGCTACGACACGCGGTCGGCGGCGGCGCTCGCGACCGACATGGCCCGCGCGGGCGCCGACGGGCTGCTCTCGGTCACGCCGTACTACAACAAGCCGACGGCCGAGGGGCTCTACCGCCACTACGAGGCGCTCGCCGCCGCGACGGATCTCCCGATCGTCGTCTACAACGTGCCGGGCCGCACCGGCTGCAACGTGACGCCGGCGACCCTGCGGCGCCTGGCGGGGATCGCGAACGTCGTCGGCGTGAAGGAAGCGTCCGGCGACCTCGGGCAGATGTGCGAGGTCTGCCGGACGATGCCCGAGCCGTTCGCCGTCCTGTCCGGCGACGACGCGTTCACGCTGGCCCTGATGGCGCTGGGTGGGAGGGGCGTCATCTCCGTGGTCGCCAACGAGGTCCCGGCGGAGATGGCGTCGCTCGTGGACCTGGCCGCCGGCGGCGACTTCGCGGGCGCCCGCCGCGTCCACGAGCGGCTGCTGCCGCTGATGCAGGCCAACTTCGTCGAATCGAACCCGATCCCGGTGAAGGCGGCGATGGCCGCGCTGGGCCTCCTCGACGAGACCTACCGCCTGCCCATGACGCCGCCCTCCGACGCCTCGCGCCAACGGATCGTCGAGGCGCTCGGGGCGCTGGGACTCTGCTGATCATCGACCGCCGCTGACCCGGGAGCGCTGCCGACCCCATCTCTCCAGACCATGGATCTTGCCGAGCGGATTCGAACACTCTACGAGCGGGCGGCGGAAGCCGACCGCGACGAGGCGCGCGAGGCGTTCGCGGCGCTCCGGGCGGAACTCTCCGCGGGCCGGGTGCGGGCCGCGGAGCCGGACCCGACGGCGCCCACCGGCTGGCGCGTCAACGCGTGGGTCAAGCAGGGCATCCTCGTGGGCTTCCGCTGCGGCGACGTCGTGGCGTTCGCCTCGCCCGACGCCGCCTCGCCCTACCTCGACAAGGACACGCTGCCGCTCCGGCCCCTCTCGGCCGCCTCCCGGGTCCGCCTCGTCCCCGGCGGATCATCGGTCCGGGACGGGGCGCACCTCGGGAGCGGGGTCATCTGCATGCCGCCGATGTACATCAACATCGGGGCCTGGGTGGGCGACGGGAGCCTCATCGACTCGCACGCGCTCGTCGGGTCGTGCGCGCAGGTCGGGAGCGGCGTCCACGTGAGCGCCGGCGCCCAGATCGGGGGCGTCCTCGAGCCGGTGGGCGCGCTGCCCGTCATCGTCGAGGACGACGCGCTGGTCGGCGGCAACACCGGGCTCTACGAGGGCGCGGTGGTCAAGCGGCGGGCGGTGATCGGGGCCGGCACCGTCCTCACCGGGTCGACGCCGATCTACGACCTCCCGCAGGGACGGATCATCCGGCCGGCGGCGGGCGAGCCCACGGTCGTGCCGGAGGGCGCCGTGGTGGTGCCCGGCGCCCGCGCCGTCACCGCCGGCGCCGGCCCCGAGTGGGGCCTCTCGCTCGCCACGCCGGTCATCGTCAAGTACCGCGACGAACGCACCGACACGCGGACGGAGCTCGAGGCATGGATCCGGTAGCGCCCGTCGTCGACCTCGCCCGCGGCCTCGTCGACATCGACTCGACCAGCGGCAACGAGGCGGCGGCCACCGACTGGCTGGCGGCACGGCTGCGCGCCGACGGCTACCGGGTGACCGAGCAGCCAGTGGCCGGCGACCGCGTCAACGTCATCGCCACGGTCGGCTCCGCCGAGCCCGAGCTGGTCTACTCGACCCACATCGACTGCGTGCCGCCGTACTTCCCGAGCCGCGTCGACGGGGACCGCCTGTACGGCCGGGGCGCCTGCGACGCGAAGGGGATCCTGGCGGCCCAGATCGCGGCGCTCGGGCGGCTGCGCGCGGCCGGCGAGGAGCGCGCCGGCCTGCTGGTGGTGGTCGGCGAGGAGCACGGGAGCCCCGGCGCCCACGCCGCCAACCGCCTCGCGACCCGCTGCCGGCACCTGATCAACGGCGAGCCGACCGACAACCGCCTCGCCACCGCCACCAAGGGCGTCTACCGCGTGCGCCTGTCGGCGACCGGGCGCGCCGTCCACTCCGCGTACCCGGAGCTCGGCGCCTCCGCCATCGAGCCGCTCCTCGACGCCCTGGTCGCGCTCCGGGGGCTCGATCTGCCGGAAGACCCGGACCTCGGTCCGACGACCTACACGGTCGGCCTCATCGCGGGGGGCGTGGCGCCCAACGTCGTGCCGCCGGCCGCGGAGGCCGACGTCAACTTCCGCACCGTCGGACCGTCCGCGGACGTCCGCGCGCGCCTGGACACCCTCCCGGTCGGGGCCGCGGTCACGATGGAGGAGGTGCTGGAGGTCCCGCCGGTGCATCTCAAGACGCTGCCCGGCTTCGACACCGCGGCCTTCAACTTCACCACCGACATCCCGTTCCTCACCGCCTGGGGCGAGCCGCTGCTGGTCGGCCCGGGCTCGATCCACGTCGCGCACACTGCGGACGAGCACATCCGGATCGGGGAACTGGTCGAGGCCGTCGACCTCTACGAGCGGCTTGCGCGAGACTTGCTGGCGCGACCGCACCGGTCCTGACCCGCCGTTCGACTCGATGGCCCGTCGGATCCCTGCCCTACCGCAGGGCGTCGAGCCTCCGCTGCGCGTCGGGGTGGCCTTGGTCGGCGGCCAAGCGGTACAAGCGGGCTGCTTCCACACGGTCCCGGCGTACGCCGCGGCCCTGCTCGTACATCCAGCCGAGGTGGGTCTGGCCGTAGGAGAGCCCCTGCTCGGCGGACCGGCGGAACCAGCGGACGGCTTCCTCGTCATCGCGCGACACGCCGACTCCGTCACGGAACATCTCGCCGAGCGTGGACTGCGCGAACATCTCACCTTGCTCGGCGGCGTTTCGGATCCACCGGAGCGCCATTTCGTAGTCCCGCGGCACACCGCGTCCGTCGCGGTACATTCGTCCGAGATTGTGCTGCGCTCCGAGGTGCTCCTGATCAGCGGCCAGCCGGTACCACCGGACGGCTTCCGCATCGCTTCGGGGAACCCCGTTACCGTTCTCGTAGGAGTACCCGAGAGTGAACCGCGCCTCGGCCTGTCCCTGCTCTGCCGCTAGCCGGTACCACGATATCGCGACGTCGCGATCCTGCCCTACGCCGCGTCCGGTCGCGTAGCGCCGGCCGAGCTCCGCCTGTGCGTCCGCATCGCCCCGCTCCGCCAGCGCCCGGAGTCGGGCGACGTCGAGCTCGCCGACGTCCACGTCAGCGACGTCGACCACGTCGGGGGCGTCCGCCTCCACAGTCACCGCCTCCACAGCCGGCGCCCCGCTCAGGTAGTGCTCCCGCAGCAGCGACTGGTACTCGTGCGGACGCTGCTCCCCGTTCGTCGCCTCCAGCACCCGAGCCCGCACCCTGCGGAACAGCGTCAGGATCTCCAGCGGCTCGTCCAGGTGCGCCAGGAGCGCCCTCGTATACGGGCTGTTCCGCCCCGTCCCGTCCGCCGCGGTCGTCCCCGCTGCCGCCGCATACGCCACCAGCGTCTCGTCCCCCAGCAGGTCCTCGTTCAACTGCCCGATCTCCGGAGTTCGACGCGCACCGCCATCGGCACGACGCTGGAGGCGGACTTCAT